>JALRHB010000053.1 GCA_023253245.1 Polynucleobacter sp.
ACGATCCAATGCGCCTGGACCAAAGTTTTCAACCATCACGTCAGAAACTTTGATCATTTTCTCCAATACTTCCTTACCCTCTGGGGTCTTGGTATCCAAGGTTAATGAGCGCTTGTTACCGTTTAGCATAGTGAAGTAGAGAGCATCTGCACCAGGGACATCGCGCAACTGACTACGTGTGACATCTCCCGCGCCTGGACGCTCAACTTTGATCACATCAGCGCCATAAAAACCCAACAATTGAGTACATGCAGGACCTGCTTGCACGTGTGTGAAATCAATAATGCGAATTCCGTCTAATGGTTTAGTCATGCTTGTTTCTCCTTTTAGTATTGCTTAGTTATTGCTAAGTGTTATTAGTACCAATTACTTCTTACCAGCAGCAGTCGATGGGTTCAAGTTTGTTAAACGTCCACTTTCTGTTCCGGCCGTTTCATCAATTACCGCATTAATCAAGGCTGGCTTCCCTTCAGCGATTGCCTTAGTTAAAGCAGCTTCCAATTCTGCTGGAGTAGTGACGTAGTAACCAACACCGCCAAATGCCTCAATCATCTTGTCGTAACGTGCATCCTTCACAAAAACTGTAGGCGCAACATCCGCACCACCAGTTGGATTTACGTCGGTACCGCGATACACACCATTGTTATTAAATACAACAGTAGTGATCGGCAGGTTATAGCGGCAGATGGTTTCTAATTCCATACCGCTGAAACCAAAGGCACTATCGCCCTCAACGGCAACAGTTGGTAGACCACTGGTAACTGCAGCGCCAATAGCGTAACCCATACCAATACCCATAATGCCCCATGTGCCAGAATCAAAACGCTTTCGTGGCTTGTACATGTCGACAATAGCTCGGCAGTAGTCAAGAGTATTTGCGCCCTCGTTAACCAAGTTCACATCAGGATTTTTCTTGATTACATCACGTATAGCACGCAACGCACCATGGAAGTTCATAGGCGTTGCCTCTTTTGCAAGAGTCTCGGCCATCTTCGCCATATTCTTATCTTTTTTCTCGTTGATGGCGTTAATCCATTCAGCAGCTGGTTTTGGAACTGAGCCAATACCCTTCAAGAGCTCACCAACTACAGAACCAATATCACCAATTAATGGCGCATCGATTTGCACGTTGCTATCAACTTCGTTTGCCTGAATATCGATCTGGATAAATTTCTTAGGATCTTTGCCCCATGTCTTGCCCTTACCATGAGCTAGCAACCAGTTCAAACGCGCACCAACTAACATCACCGCATCAGACTCTGCCAATACAAACGAACGTGCAGCAGAGGCAGATTGTGGGTGGTTATCAGGTAACAAGCCCTTCGCCATGGACATTGGCAAGTAAGGAATACCGGATTTTTCAATCAAATCACGAATTTCTTTGTCAGCTTGCGCATAGGCAGCGCCTTTACCCAAAAGAATTAATGGACGCTTAGCGCTCTTCAATACATTTAATGCACGCTCTACTGCATCAGCAGCAGGAATTTGACGAGGAATTGGATCGATAACCTTGAAGATCGATTTCTTCGCTTCTTCCACTGGCATTGTTTGTGACAATAGCTGAGCAGGTAAGTCTAAATACACGCCACCCGGACGACCAGATACTGCAGCGCGGATTGCACGAGCAAAGCCAATACCGATGTCTTCGATGTGATTAATACGATATGCAGCTTTGCAATAGGGCTTAGCCGCATTGAGCTGGTCCATCTCTTCGTAGTCACCCTGTTGCAAGTCAACGATTTCACGTTCACTTGAACCAGAGATCAAGATCATTGGGAAACAGTTCACTGTAGCGTTCGCTAAAGCAGTTAAACCATTCAAGAAACCAGGAGCTGAAACAGTCATACAGATACCCGGCTTTTGTGTCATGTAACCAGCAATTGCAGCAGCATTTCCTGCGTGCTGTTCATGACGGAAACCAATAAAACGCATGCCTTCAGCTTGAGCCAAACGACATAAGTCAGTGATTGGAATCCCTACTAAACCAAAAATGGTGTCAAGATCATTCGCTTTTAAAGCGTCAATGACGAGATGAAAGCCATCAGTTACTTGTGTATTTTGATTGTCTGTTGTCATAGAAATTTTTAAGTTAATTACATTGCATGAACGTGAAACATGCTCAATGCAACTTAGCTATCGCTAACTGTCTCCAATTAAGTTATTAGTATTGCCTCGGGTAGCTTACAAGACCCCGATAAGGCTGAGTTGAATCTTAGGCTTGAGGGTGGGGATCATCATTGACTTCGGTCAATTTCCCCTGAAATCTAGAAACATCTTTTTGCGTTAGACAAAAAGCTCTTTGTGCTTAGTTTTTAGGCGACTCAAAGTCTCTGGGGATAAGTTGAGGTAAGCGGCAAGCTCTTTTTTAGGTAGAAGCTCAAATAAATCCTCATATTTGCGCAAAAAGCGCTCTACCCGGCCTGGCGCATCGAGCATATGCAAAGTAATCGTATGGGCCATGATTTCACTCATCAGGCGCATTACCTCAAATTCAAAGCTTTCCTTCAGAGGCTTGTGTGCATCCAAAAATTCAGCCCATTTCTTTAGGGGCATTCGAGCCACACGAGCCTTAGTAACGCAGGCAATGCTATAGGGAGCAGCTGTTTTAAGACGCCATGCGGCATAGCTGGTCTCAATATCTTTCTCGATTGCAAAACGCAAAATCATCTCTTTGGCATCTGCACTGGAAACAATGCGCTTCAAAATACCATCTAAAACAAAGTATTGCTCCATCTGATGATCGCCTTGATGCAACAAAATTTCTGATTTTTTAAGATCTGAAATCTCTAGGTGACGCTCCAATTCAGCCATCGCTGCAGGATCCAGGCTTTTTAGGACTGAGTTTTGACCCAACTGAAGGCGAATCAGGTTTTTTTCCGGGTGCTTGTCTAATACAGTCATGAAATCTCAGTGCTAATACCTATATTGTAGGCTTTTTTGGGATTTAAGCTAATTAAGCAGGCGTGCTGAGATAGAATGTGCAGGTCGTGGTGCTTTGTTGCAATGCAATAAAGTTAAACGGGAAACACTAAACGTGTGCTGCCCCCGCAACGGTAAGTAAATACACCCTAACTTTTAAGTCAGTGTGTCAGGAATTTAATCAAGCCACTGTGCTCGTCAACTGCATGGGAAGGCCAAATTCTGAGATTTACTAGCCCGGATACCGGCCAAGACAGGTGGAATTTTGCGGACGGGGACCTTCGCGCGCCGATGAAGCATTCCCTGCCACCCTGGCATGGTGCCCAATTGACGCCTGGACTCTCAAAAAGTGAAATTCTGTTCGGCCCAGCTTACGGGGAAGTGAGCTCGGGTAATCGAAGGCAGAAAGTTCACATGAAAAAGCGGTTTAGCAGTAAAGCACTCGTCACCCTAGCGTGTGGCGTGGCAGTCTCATTTAGCGTTGCAGCACAAAGCCCTCAATCGACAGTGATCGTTTCTGGATCACGCTTTGAGGAAAACCTTAATGAAGTTCCGGCAAATGTTCAAATCATCACCAGAGAAGAAATTGCGGAATCAACATCTAGCAACATTCCAGATATCTTGTCACAAATTGGCGGCCTAAACATTAGGAATACTACAGGCGGACAACTTAATCTTGGTGCCACTGTAGACATGGGTGGATATGGTCCAACAGCCAAAGATACAACCCTTATTCTTGTTGATGGTCAGAGAATCAACCCAATTGATTCATCAAACGTATCTTGGGAATCAATTCCACTTGACTCAATAAATCGAATTGAGATTCTCCGTGGCGGCGCCAGCGTTCAATACGGCAATGGGGCCCTGGGTGGCGTTATCAATATCATCACAAACGGAGGAAGCAAAACCCTTAATCAAGCCTCTAGCAGTTACGGCAGCTATAACACCTTGGTCAATAATGCCATCTTTAGAAATACTATTGACCAAACAACCGTTCAGCTAAGTGCCAACACTTCCAACACAAATGGTTGGCGCCAAAACTCTGCAGCTAATGCCTATTCATTTGATGGCAAAGTCACTCAATCACTGGGTGGAAAAGATAATGTCTATGCCGATCTCTTTTATAGCTACTCAAACCAACAAATGCCGGGCGGCACGCTTGGACAAGTTGGACAAGGTAATCCACAAGCCGCGAAATTTAATAACATTGGCTCAAGTACCGCTATTGATAACAGCGGAATCAGAATGGGTCTGGCTAAAGCATTAAGCGATACTTTTAATTTAGAAGTTGATGGTTTTTATAGCAACAAAACTACCTTTTTTACCCAGCCTTATTACTCCACAGAAGCATCATCTGCTGGCTCATACCCCACTATCAGTCCATCATTTACAAAATACCAAGGATGGCAAGCAAATTTCAGTCCGCGAATTAAAGCTAATTTGAAAGAGTATGGCACTAGCATTCTGGGTTATGAATTCAATAAAGCTAGTCAATCTTCGGCGGCCAGCTATAGCGCCGCAATGAATCAAGCAGCCGCAAATGTGTATCCACCAGGCCCGTATGGCGTATCCAGCCTTCCGCTTCAAAGCTCTGCCAGCGCAAGCCTTTACAACCAATCTATCTATTTCATTCAAAAAAGTCCAATCACAAGAATCCTAGATTTTGCGGGTGGTTACAGATATCAATCACAAAGTGCAAGCGCCAATGGTGTAAGCATCTGGAGTGGTTCGACCAATCCAAATCCAAACCAAACCTATTCGGCAAGCGCCGGAGACATCGCGTTTAACTTGAAATACATGAAAGGGCAAAGAATTTACATCAAATGGAATCAATCTTATCGGTTTCCAAATGTTGATGAATTTTGGACCTGGTCTAGCGCTGGAGGAAGCCCATCATTTGGCGGAATTCTTAAACCACAAACTGCGCAAACCTATGAAATTGGGGGAAATTGGCAGATTTCCAATACAAATTTGACGGCATCAATCTTTACATCTAATTCCCAAAATGAGATTTTGTACAACCCAGCTACTTATAACAACTCGAATTCACCTTATGAAATTAATCGAAATGGTGTAAACGCCAGCATTTCAACGGCAGCAACATCTAAACTCTCAATCAGCGGTGGAGGAACTTTGCAAAATGCATTCTATGCAAACGGCCCATACCAAAATCAAGCAATTGCACAGGTACCCAACTTATTACTAAACGCTCGAGCTATCTATGCACTAAATAACCAATGGTCATTCGGGGGCGTTGTTAATTATGTTAGCAATCAACATTACGATGCTGCCCCCGCGTACTACAACAATCTCAGTGTCATGCCTTCCTATACTGTCGCTGACATTTATGCAAGCTATAAAACCACCAATTGGGAAACGCGCCTCACTGTAAAAAATATTGGAAACGTTCAATATTCAACCTACGGTGGATATGGCTATGTTCAGATGCCTGACAATAGCAGTGGTAATAGTTACTACTACTATGCTAACGATCCTAGGTCAGTCTACGTCAGTGCAAAATATAATTTCTGATTAAGAAATAATTCTGTTTATATGCAACCCACAACGCCATTTAGATATTTGCTTATTGGGCTTGCGCTATTTCTAATTGCATTCTCTTTGGCGGTATTTGCCAAGCCTATTGAAGTTGTTGATGACAGAGGCATTACTGTTAGCTTTAATTCTCCGCCGCAAAGAATTGTTAGCCTCTTGCCATCACTGACAGAGTCAGTCTGCGCCCTAGGAAAGTGCTCCTCGCTAGTAGGAATTGATCGTTTCTCAAATTGGCCCAAATCAATTCAACACTTACCCAAACTCGGCGGGATGGGAGAGATTAATCTTGAGCGTATCGTGCAGCTCAAACCTGATGTGGTGTTGCTAGAAAAAGCCTCTCCAGTAATTACTCGTTTAAATGAATTAGGAATCAAAGCGTTTGCATTAAATGTCAAATCCTTGGCAGATGAGGAGCGCGCCCTTAAAAAACTCGATCGTGTTTTAGACACTTCAGATAGCGCGCGTGTATGGAATCAGATTCAACAAGAAATAACACACGCAAGCAAACAACTCAATTTAGACGGCAAATTTTTACGAGTCTACTTTGAAGTGAACCCAGCCCCTTTTGCTGCTGGAAAATCTTCTTTTATTGGAGAAATTTTGTCTCGACTTGGTTTAGTCAACGTTATTCCAGAATCTCTTGGACCTTTTCCTAAAATTAATCCTGAATTTATTGTTCAAGCCAAACCAGATTTTATTCTTTTGAGTGAGTCGACTACTGTTGACATCCAGAGGCGCCCTGGCTGGAATACTATTCCGGCAATTTTAAATCAACGCATATGCATCTTTGATAGCCAACAGAATGATGTTTTAGTACGCCCTGGTCCGCGCATGGGAGAAGCTGCATTAATTATTTCTCAATGCATCAAAGAGAAAATGTCATCATCGCGCTAATGCAGAACCATCATTTCCTCGCTAAGCTTTATTTCTTATTGTTCGTTAGCATCATTTTGCTAACACTTGGAACAATGGTGGGTAGTACTGGGATCAGCTGGAATTTTTCTCAGATCAGCGAGGCTGTCTTGTGGGATATTCGAATGCCTAGATCCCTGGGGGCGTATTTTGCTGGTGCTTTATTGGGGCTTGCTGGCGGAATAGCGCAAAGTTTGTTTCGCAACCCTCTTGCAGATCCCTATCTTCTTGGAAGTGCATCTGGCGCATTACTTGGGGTGGCAAGCCTTCTTTCATTTACATATTTAGGAAGCTCATGGCTTGAAATTATTGGCCTTAACGGTAGCGCATTTATTGGAGCCTTATTTGGCGTCCTTGCATCTCTCATATTAGCTGGCGGCTATCACAACTCACTACGACTTTTATTATCTGGCATAGTGATTAGCGTCATTCTCGGTGCAGCTAACTCACTTTTTACTTTTATTCGACCAGACCTCTTTCAGAGCATTCAAGCTTTCATGCTTGGCAACACAACATTATTAAGTTGGTCGGCGGCAAAAACGATGGGGATTGTTTATATTGCCTGCTTAACACCTGCGCTTCTCTTTAGTCCTGCGCTTGACGCGCTCTCACTTGGAGAAAATACTGCTCGCACACTCGGCCTACCCCTTGACCGACTACGCTTGATATTCATTGGTATTCTTGCGCTAGCAACAGGTTGTGCTGTTGCCCAAACAGGTTTGGTGGCTTTTGTTGGTTTAGCTGCCCCACACTTGGTTAGAAAATTTTCTGGGGGTCATCAACGTTGGCAACTATTATTCGCCAGCATCAGTGGTGGCATTTTATTAGTGGGATCTGATCTTCTTGCGCGAACTCTGTTTGCACCAATTGAGATCCCGGTTGGAATTGTGACGGCAGTCTTGGGTGGAACCTATCTTTTGCTACTTCTCAAAAAAAGTCCTTTTGGGGCTCGATCATGAACATCCAACATCTCACGGTTTACCGAGATACCGTCCCAATCCTCAACAATATCAATGTAGATATTCCCAAGGGTAAGTGGACGAGCATCATTGGCCCTAATGGTGCCGGGAAATCCTCCCTACTTCAAGCGCTGGTAGGTCTACTGAAATACTCTGGGTCGATAAGCAATAATGGGGTTTCATTACATAGCCTATCTCGCAAAGAACTCGCCAAAAATATCGCCTGGCTGTCACAAGAATTGACAGTGCCTGATGAGCTTAGCGGTGCATTAACGGTCTACGATACGGTCATGCTTGGGCGTTTGCCACATCAAGACTGGCTTCATTTGCCATCCTCTACCGATCATGCTGTAGTGGAAAAAGTTCTTCACCAAACAGAGGTCTGGGAATTACGCATGCGCCCTCTTCAACATTTATCAGGAGGAGAGCGCCAAAGGGTTTTACTGGCCAGGCTACTGGCAGTTGATAGCGAAATTCTGCTGATGGACGAGCCATTGGCAAACTTAGACCCGCCCCACCAAGCTGAATTTTTAGACTGGCAAAAAAAATTGCTTGCACAGGGAAAAACCTTAGTGACAGTACTTCATGAAATCCATTTTGCCCTCAGAGCCGATCATTTAATCATGCTCAAAAAGGGCAAACTACATTTTTCTGGGCCCTCACAGGCCCCTGAAACCCATCAAGCCTTGATCGAATTATTCGATGGCCGGATTTATCTTGAAAAGCTCAGCAATGGCTGGATCGCCCTCCCCCGCTAAGACCCCCACAAAGAGCACCCAAAAGGATTTTCATGAGGCTACAATGCCAGTATGAATGAGCACAATCCTCATACCCCAAGCGATTTAGAGCAAACTGACTCTCTAGAAGAATCCATTCTCAGACTTTCTGAAAAGATACGTTTGATTAGTGATGCGGTAAGAGCACTTCATCAAGATCGCGCTCAGTTGGAGTCCAAAATTGAGGATGCTCAAAAACGTATCCAACACATTCTAAGTCGACTGCCCGAGCAAAGTGATGGTCGCCAAATGAATCTACTTGGCGAACCTGCGGCTTCCAATAACCCAGAGGATGACAATGAGCCAACAACGCATTGAAGTAAGTCTCGCCGGGCAAAAAATTACACTAGCAACCAGCACAGAGCACGAACCACTTCTTCGTGCTGCCTGCGCTTTGGTTGATGAGCAAATTCAGTTAGCAATCAATGGGGGTAATCGCAGCATTGAACGTGCCAGCATGATGGCCGCAATCAAAATTGCTGGCGACCTGATCGCCTTACAAACCTCAGCAAATAGCAAGCCTGGCAACATTGATTCCGAGGAGATGATCCGTCTCCAGCATGAAATACATGCTTTAGAGAATCAGGTAGATGCCTTGATGCAAAACCTTTCCCTGCCTGGTTCGCCAAGGCCAATAGTTCCTTGAACCGATGCGCAAGCATCTGGCGTGGGCCATATAGTGTGGGCGCGAGCGTCTCGTTGCTCATAGGGTATTGCTTTTAGCAATATTCTCCCTGAAAGACTTGATGCACCCGAAACATTATTGCC
>JALRHB010000054.1:0-2574 GCA_023253245.1 Polynucleobacter sp.
ATGCCCAATCAGTGATTGGGCATTTGCAAACTAGAGACCACAATTCTCAACCATCTAGACTTGAGAGTGATAGCGTTGTAGTCGCTCAACTTCCTCTTTGGAGCCCAAGATAACTGAAACACGCTCGTGCAAATCTGTGGGCACTATGTCCATAATCAATTGATCTCCGTTGGTAGATGCACCACCCGCCTGCTCTACCAAGAAACTCATCGGATTTGCCTCATACATGAGGCGAAGCTTGCCTGGCTTGTGAGGTTCGCGCTGATCCCATGGGTACATAAAAACACCACCTCGCGACAAAACTCGATGGACGTCTGCAACCATGGATGCAATCCAACGCATATTAAAGTCCTTATCGCGCTCACCACTTACGCCCGCCAAACACTCCTCAACATAGCGACGCACAGGCTCTGCCCAATGACGCATATTAGACATATTAATTGCGAACTCCTTAGTGGAATGGGCAATCTCAACTGCATGCTTAATCAGGACAAATTCACCAGTGACTTTATTTAAAGTAAACATGACTACGCCATCACCCAATGTCAGGGCCATCGTAGTTTGGGGACCATACACTACATAACCAGCAGCCACTTGGTGGCGACCAGACAATAAAAAATCAGAATTTTGCAAAGGGGCTAATGGGTCCTGTTTTTTCAGTACTGAGAAAATCGTTCCAATCGAGACATTGACATCAATATTTGATGATCCATCCAAAGGATCAAATAGCAAGAGGTAGTCACCAATACCCTGGACCTTTACCGGCAATTCCATTTCTTCAGAAGCTAAACCAGCTAAAGATTGACAATCTTGAACACCCTCAATCAATAAATCGTTAGCAATAATGTCGAGCTTTTGCTGAACCTCACCCTGAACGTTACCCGTCCCAGCAGAACCCAATAAACCAATCAAAGCACCCTGAGCAACCTCATGACTCAAAGTCGAGCATGTATTAGCAACTGCAAGCAAAAGCTCTTGAAGCCCCACAGGAATTGCAACACCCTTCACCTTGGTGGTTTCGAGATATTGCTGAAAATGAATGTTGAAATTACTTGAAGCAGTCAAAGGAGATTCTCCGTATCAAAGACAAGATGCCTTACAGGACTCTATTTTGCCCTGTTCAGCTTAAAAACTCCCCATTCTCAGAAATAAAAGACCTCTAATTGAGGGCTAACTGATTGCAGTTTCAGAAATTTCTTATTTTTGATGTTAAATTTGATGCTATAATACATCAAATTTGATGAGGAAATTACTATGCGGACTACTGTCACCATTGACGACGATCTTTACCAAAGAGGCTTGGAGCTTGCTGACCCAGAAATGGATAAAGCCAATCTGTTTCGTGAAGCTATAAATGTTTTTATTAGGGTGCAGATTGGAAAAAGATTGTCTGCATTGGGCGGAAAAGCGCCAGACATGAAGAGTATTCCTCGTCGCAAAACAAAAGGTGACCAGTAAATATGCCGATGGTTTTGGTAGACACCTCTGTTTGGGTATCCCATTTCCGGAAAGCCAATGGAGTTTTGCAATCCTTACTTATTCAGGATCAAGTTTTGTGTCACCCTTTGGTTGTCTTAGAGCTTGCCTGTGGTTCACCCCCCTCTCCAAGAGTGAAAACCTTGTTCGAAATTCAAAGCTTGCAGCAAGCAACGGTTGCCACTAAAAGCGAAACACTGGAATTTGTGGAGAAAAATAAACTTTACGAATCCGGATGTGGGGCTATCGATATCTCTTTGCTGGCATCCACTCTTCTATCCAAAAATGCTCTAATTTGGTCCTTAGATAAAAAATTGCATGTCTTAGCAAATCAACTTGGTATCGCCTTTAAAGATAATCTTCACTAACTAAGGTTAATGGGGCCACTGACCAGCCTTAGCTAGATAGCGCTTTAGATATAACCTCTTTAACATCAGCCGATAGGGTTTCACAAGCCGCTACCTGCCTCAATGCACTTTGCATATGATCTTGATAAGGCTGAGCAAAATGACGCCAGCGATCCAATCCTCTCGCTAAGCGAGCAGCCACCTGCGGGTTAATAGGATCTAATGCCAGCACGGATTCTGCCCAAAACGCATAACCACTACCATCGGCTTGGTGAAAACTTGCGGGATTATTCAAACAAAAAGCATGAATTACACTTCGTACGCGGTTAGGATTACTCATCTTAAAGGCGGGATGCTCTCGCAAACGCTTAACCTCGTTCAGGGTGGACTCCATTTGCGCTACCGGAGGCCTACTAGACTGCAAAGCAAACCACTTGTCTATTACTAGAGCGTCATCCGCAAAGCGCAGGTGAAAGTCTTCAAGGCAAGCCTTTGCCGACTTCGATCCATGTATTACTAATGCCGCCAAAGCAGCATACCGATCTGTCATATTGTTGGCATTCTGATATTGGTTAACTGCCATTGGTGCCCAGATTAAAGGATCAGCCTCTAAAAGCATACTAAGTGCTAAATTCTTGAGGGCACGCTTACCAGCGCTAATTGCATCAGGGCTAAATTCACCGGGCGTTTGCATCTGTTGATAAAGGGCAGCCCATTCAATTCTTAACTCGCTGGCAATGGCGTAGCGGAA
>JALRHB010000054.1:2584-8641 GCA_023253245.1 Polynucleobacter sp.
GATTCTGCTGATATAAAGCAGCCCATTCAAGCTGCAATTGTTTGGCGAGCTCTTTACGGAAAGCGCGCCGTGACATAAATATCTTCTGGGGATCTACGTTAGAGCATTGCTCATACAAATAGGTTTCAGCAGGTAAGGTAAGCGCTAGCTCCTTAAAGCTAGGATCTAAACTTGGATCCATCAGGAGACTGCGATAAGCCTTAATTAAAGCTTGATCGGGCAAGCGATTGCCTAAGATCATTTGCATAGCCAGCTTTTGACCAGCCTCCCAACGATTAAAAGCATCATCATCGCTAGAGAACAAGGTCAATAAATCATCCTCAGTCTGATCAAACTCGAGTTTAATTGGCGCTGAGAAATTACGATTAATTGATAGTACTGGTCGACTAGCAATCTCACCAAATGTCCAAGTCTGACTCTCACCAGTAAGCTCTAGCAAGATTTCTGTTTGATCATTTTGAGCAGTCAGCAAACGCATTCTCAAAGGAATGTGGAATAGCTGATCTCCAGACTTTGCCGGACTTTGCTTTAAAGTGATTCGATACTCCCTTTGATTAGCATCATAAGCTTCCTCAACTTTGACCCGTGGAGTCCCTGCCTGGCTATACCAATTTTTGAACTGTGTCAGGTCACGGCCGTTAGCATCAGCCATGGCAGCTAAAAAATCATCGCAGGTCACCGCCTGCCCATCATGCCTCTTGAAATACAAGTCCATGCCTTTGCGGAATCCCTCAACGCCCAATAAGGTTTGATACATCCGCACGACTTCTGCACCCTTCTCATAGACAGTGACTGTGTAGAAATTATTAATCTCTTGATACTCGTCTGGACGGATGGGATGTGCCATCGGGCCTGCATCCTCAGGAAACTGCAGTTGACGTAACAGTCGAACATCCTCGATACGGCGCACTGCCCTCCCAGATTCACTCCCCATTTGATCAGCAGAGAACTCTTGATCCCTAAAAACAGTTAAACCTTCTTTTAGTGAGAGCTGAAACCAATCTTGGCATGTGACACGATTACCAGTCCAGTTATGGAAGTACTCATGAGCCACAACACTTTCAATATTGGCAAAATCGGCATCGGTTGCAGTTTCCGCTTGCGCCAAAACAAATTTGGTATTGAAAATATTGAGGCCCTTATTTTCCATGGCGCCCATATTGAAGTCACTCACTGCAACAATCATGAAACGCTCAAGATCAAGCTCAAGACCATAACGTTTCTCATCCCAATGAATGGAAGCAATGAGAGAGTCCATAGCATGACGTGTTTTTGAAAGGTCATGCGGCTCAACCCAAATTTGCAGTAACTTTTTTGCGCCACTAGTTGTTGTGATGGTCTCTTCAATACACTCCAACTTACCAGCCACTAGCGCAAAGAGATAAGATGGCTTTGGAAATGGATCCTCCCAAACCGCACTATGCCAGCCATTATCTAATTTTTCAGTAGCGATCAAATTACCATTAGAAAGCAATACTGGGTACTGCGCCTCACGTGCACGCAAAGTTACGCGATAGCGGGCCATTACATCTGGTCTATCTAGGAAATAGGTAATCTTTCGAAAACCTTCAGCTTCGCACTGGGTAAAGAAATTGCCATTAGAAACATACAAACCCATTAAGGAAGTATTTTTTTCTGGAACACAGACGCAAATGATTTCTACGATGAAGGTTTTCTGCCCCCCTTCTGGCAAAGCATGAATGGTAAGTGTTTCCGGGGTAAGCTCAAACTGACGATGCGCCTGGCCATTAATGCGCAAACTGACAAACTCAAGTTCATGGCCCTGTAGCACCAAAGGCAAATCTTGCTCATGACTTGCTCCAGGCAATACCTCTATGCGACTCTTTACGATCGTCCTAGCAGGATCAAGAGCGATATCTAATTCAACCTGCCCGAAGGTGTAATTTGGAGGGCGATATTCAAGCCTACGAAAGCTTTGCGGAAGATCTGTTTTCATGGACTAATTTTAAGCCCCTCGTAAAACTTTAGCTTAGCCCCAAATTAAGGTTGCCACCCCAATTGCAATAAAGGTGAATGCAGCAACACCATGGACCCATTTAATGGGCATACGTTTGGTAAATTTTTGCCCGATCCATACTGCAGGAGCATTTGCCAACATCATCCCTAGCGTGGTGCCAATTGTGACGGCAAGCACATCTGGATACTTTGCCCCCAATGCAATAGTGGCTATCTGTGTCTTGTCACCCATCTCAGCCAAGAAAAAGAGTCCTACGGTCAATATAAATACCTGGAGAGCGCGATCGGCCACCTTGGATCCGGTGGCATCATCAATATGATCTGGGATCAACAGCCAAAGACCGATACCCAGAAAACTCAAGCCTAAAATCCACTTCATTAAATCTGGGCTAATAAAACCAGTCAACCAATGCCCTAAAAAGGCAGCACAGGCATGATTCGCAATTGTTGCGATGAGTATTCCCGCAATAATAGCCAAAGCCTGTTTGGGGTAGCGTGCGGCTAACATTAATGAAAGGAGTTGGGTCTTATCACCCATCTCCGCCAAAGCCACTACACCAGTAGATAGAGCTAATGCAGAAAAATCCATGGATTGAATTAGTTAAAGATTAGAAATACAAAACATAAAGCATAATCGAAACTCAATCTCCCAACGCAACTCTAGAGATCAACACAAAAAAGGGTCGACATTCGGGAGAATATCGACCCGCCATAACTACAAACTTGCTTAAGCAGCCATTAATTCATCAGCAGAAACAAACTCTACGTTTTGAGCTCTCGCTACAGGCTCTGAAGTTAAGCGCCCTTGATGAATACTCAAGCCATTACGCAAATGGCAATCATGAAACAAAGCAGCTTTGATGCCTTTGTTTGCTAGAGCTTCAACATATGGGTAGGTTGCATTTGTCAAAGCAAAAGTGGATGTGCGAGCTACCGCTCCAGGCATGTTAGCAACGCAATAGTGCAGCACCCCGTCCACGACGAAAGTAGGATCTGCATGGGTAGTTGGACGAGAAGTCTCAAAGCAGCCACCTTGATCAATCGCCACATCAACAACGATGGCCCCTGACTTCATTTTTTTCACCATATCACGAGTTACCAACTTGGGTGCGGCTGCACCTGGCAGCAAAACTGCCCCAATCACCACATCAGCCTCACATACTTCAATCTCAACAAGTAAAGGATCAGCGTAATAGGTTCTCACGCGGTTGCCATACAAGGCATCAATTTGTCTTAAGCGATCGATGTCTCGGTCAAAGATACACACTTGAGCGCCCATGCCAACAGCCATTTGCAATGCATTACGACCGACCACACCAGCCCCAAGAATGACAACCTTTGCTGGAGCCACCCCAGGTACGCCAGCCATTAGTAATCCAAGACCACCATGGGTTTTTTCAAGATGCGTCGCTGCAGCCTGAATCGACATGCGCCCCGCGACCTCGCTCATTGGCGCTAACAATGGTAAAGCTCCGCTACAAGATGTGACAGTTTCATAAGCAATACAGCTAGCTCCGGAATTCATCAGCGCTTGTGTTTGCTGTGGATCAGGAGCTAAATGCAGATAGGTAAATAAGATCTGGTCTTCGCGCAACATCGCGCACTCCTGTGGTTGTGGCTCTTTTACCTTCACTATCATCTGGGCTTTTGAAAACACCTCAGCAGCACTATTGATTAAGGAAGCCCCCGCTAATCGATAGGACTCATCACTTAAGCCGATCTGCTCCCCCGCTCCACGTTGAACCAATACAGAATGTCCTTGCTTAGATAAAGCCCGTACATTTCCTGGCGTTAAACCTACACGAAATTCATTATTTTTCACCTCTTGAGGTAAGCCAATAATCATTTTGATCTCCTTATTTAAATTGACGATTTAGTTTTGTTTTGTGATGCAAGCCAACGATATAAAACATGGCGAGATACACAATTAATAAACACGGCCCGAGCACTAGGGCGATCCGCGCATCCTCATGAAAACCCATCAACACCACCACTAAGGCGATAAACACCAATGCGAACCACGAGGAATACGGCCACCAAGGAGTGCGATACGCTAATTCCGCTACTTGGTCTTTAGTTAAAGAGCGGCGAAACTGAATTTGCGTAAATAAAATAGCAATCCACACCATCAAACCTACAAACGTCACAGCCGCCATAATGTATTGGAATGCTTTATCAGGAACAAAGTAGTTCAATACCACCCCCGTCATACATACTGCAACCGTTGCCATTACTGCACGATGTGGAACTCCATATTTAGATAGCTTGGCAAAGGGTGATGGCGCATAACCATTTACCGATAAAGCATATAAAAGTCGCCCACCACTAAAGAGACCGGCATTGCATGATGACAAAGCCGCAGTGATTACAACAAAATTAATAATGCCTGCAGCCTCGCGTAAACCAATACGCTCGAACATCACCACAAATGGACTCCCTTGTTGACCCACTTCATTCCAGGGAAAGATTGCAAGGATCACCAAAATCGCACCCATATAAAAAATTAAGATGCGCCACGCTAGAGAGTCAATTGCCATTGGAATGGTTTTGCGTGGATTTTCTGCTTCACCAGCTGACAAGCCAATCATCTCAATCCCAACATAGGCAAATAGAACCATCTGCAAGGAGAGCAACATGCCACTTATGCCATTTGGAAAAACCCCACCATGCTGCCAGAGATTGTTAAAACCAATGGGATTCCAGTCATTAGTAAATCCAAACAAGATGACGGAGCTACCCAATGCAATCATGGAGACAATTGCTACGACTTTGATCAAGGCGAACCAAAACTCGAACTCACCAAACACTTTGACTGCAATCAGATTAATCAGCCCCATCATCAGAATAGAAGACAGCGCCCAAATCCACTGGGGTGTATCTGGAAACCAAATCCCCATATAAATCCCAACTGCAGTTACCTCAGCAATGCCAACAACAATCCAGTAAGTCCAATAACCCCATCCCACCATGTATCCTGCCAAAGGACCTACATAGGTGTTGGCATACGCAGCAAATGAACCTGCTACCGGCTCATGAACTGCCATCTCCCCCAAAGTTCTTAAAACAATAAAGGCTACGATTCCAGCCAGGAGATATCCTAAAAGGATGGATGGGCCGGCAATTTGTATTGCACTTGCAGAGCCCAAAAATAATCCGACACCAATGGTTGAACCCAAAGCCATCAAACGAATATGCCGCACTTTTAGGTGCCGCTTTAATCCAGTATGTTCAGTCTGCAAAAGAGACCTCCTTTCAATTTGTCATTGGCAATTTGCCAACGAAGCAAAGTCTAGGGAGGACTATTCAACTCTACTAGAGGAGAAAAATGTCTAAAGTAACTAAACGTAGAAAAATAATGGTCAAAAATGAGTGCTCATTGAAATATCAAGGACCTTAAGGTGCTCAATAAATTTGGGATGACAGAAGAATCTGAAACTTCCTACAGGGATTCCCCTTAAGGGTTTTGATGCCCCAAGAAAAACTATTCCTGTGCTGCAATCAAATTCAGAATCTCTGCTGCTGCTGCCAAGCCACATGCAGCTGTCACCATCACTGTCGAGCCGTATCCAGAACAAGCTAAACCGCCGGTAGCAACACCTGCACGAGGCTCATGAGAATAAATTGCACGAATTCCTAGTTTCTTCTTCAGGTTTCTTGAAAATCCATGATCTTGCCGTAAACCTTGACGCACCTTTGCTAATAAGGCATCTTGCTCTGTGCGCGATAGATCGTCACAGCGTACTGAGGTAGGGTCTGACTTGCCGCCTGCAGCACCACACATCACTAATGAGCGTTCATGTTTGCTGGCCCAAACAGCTAGTGCAATTTTAGTTTGCACTGAATCGGTTGCATCAAGTACAAATGCATTGGCTGGAATGATGGTGTCGAGATTTTCTGGCTCTAAAAAAGCGTCCCGAGGAGTTAAGATGATGTTGGGATTAATTTTTTGTATACGCTTGGCCATAACCTCCACTTTTGCTTTTCCATACTCGCCTTCAAGCGCATGGAGCTGTCGATTCGTATTGCTAGGTGCGATGTGATCAAAATCGACTAAAACAAGATGGCCTATCGCAGTACGAG
>JALRHB010000055.1 GCA_023253245.1 Polynucleobacter sp.
ATCGTTACAAGGAAGATGCTGTAACTATTCGTTTTACGATTCAGGTTTCTGATCGCTTCCACCTCTCTAGGGTCATGCGTAGCTTGCGCGCCAACCCGGATGTGATGCGCGTTACGCGCACCAGGACTAACTGATTTTCATCTACAGGTATTGAACCTCCAGAATTTCAATTTCAGTGGGGCCAGTAGGGGTTTGGATTCTGACGCAATCACCTAGGCGAGCCTTAATGAGGGCTTTTGCAATCGGGGAAACCCAGCTGACGTGACCTTTATCTAAATCAACTTCATCTACCCCGACTATGGTGATGGTGGTTTGCTGGCCTTCCTGGGGCCCCTCAAGATGGATGTAGGTAACCGTGGCCCCAAAAAAGATCTGTTCAGCATCTGCACCTGCCGTTTTGCGGGCTTGATTATCGACAATCACGGCAAATTCTAGGCGTTTATTAAGAAAGCGAATGCGCCGATCGATCTCTCTAAGACGCCTTTTTCCGTAGATGTAGTCCCCATTTTCTGATCGATCGCCATTAGATGCTGCCCAGTGCACAACCCTGACAACCTCAGGCCGATCATGGTTCAGGAGCTGTAAGAGCTCATTTTTGATGCGCTCATGACCAGCGGGTGTGATGTAGTTCTTCTCTTCCATGGCATAATTATGGCTGTTGCGGCTGTAGCTCAGCTGGATAGAGTACTTGGCTACGAACCAAGGGGTCGTGGGTTCAATTCCTGCCAGCCGCACCATTCTTTACAGGGCCTAGTTCTTAAACTAGGCCCTTTGCTTTTTTGAGCAGGTATACGGACATCCCTTATAGTTTGGCTATGAGCATTTCTGATTCCACTTCATCCTCTGCGCTATTGCCCGTGGCGACCTGGTCTCAAGTTGATCAGAACCATGCCCAAATTTCCTTAAGTGGTGCGGTTAATGTTTATTCTCTTGCTGGAGTGTGGACACAAATTAGCGAACAGCAGGCAGCCTGGTTAAAGCAGGGTGGGGGTAAAGGGCAACTTCTGACGTTCGACGCATCTCGTGTCAGCTCCCTAGATGGTTCAGCATTTGCATTTTTGATTGATATTGAAGAGGCCCAGCAAAAAGGGGGCGGTGATTTTGAAATTGTTGGCTTGGATCCGAAGTATCAGCCGCTATTGCATGAGTTTGACCCCATTAGCAATCTCTTTCCAGTTCCCGCTCCAAAGCCAAAGACCAGTTTTGTAGTGAGTACTGGCAAGGCAACTCAAACTCTATTTGATGATGTGCGAGGTTTAATTACTTTTACGGGCCATCTTGCAGCCGATTTGGCATGGTCTATTCGTCACATCAATCAAGTGCGTTGGGGTGATTTTGTTAATGCTGCTGTTCAGGCCGGTATTGCAGCCTTGCCAATTGTTGGTTTGGTGGCCTTTCTGATTGGCGTCATTCTGTCTTTTCAGGCGGCAATCGGCATGGAGCAGTTTGGTGCAGTTTCTTTTGTGGGTCCATTGGCTGCTTTGGGAATTGTCCGAGAGATGGGGCCATTAATTACTGCAATACTCTTAGCTGGGCGATCATCAGCTGCTTTTGCTGCTGAGATTGGCACCATGACTGTCAATAGCGAAGTTGATGCTTTGATTACAGGGGGACTTAGTCCAGTCCGGTTTTTAGTGGTACCTAGGGTGCTAGCTGGTATTTTGGTGATGCCAATACTGACCTTGTATGCCGATATTGTGAGCATCTTTTCCTCTATGTTGACCATGCAAATTTATGGCATTCCCTTTATTAATTTTTACAACGGCATGTTGGCCGCTGTAGATATTGAGGATATTTTGTCTGGTCTGCTTAAGGCTACTTTATTTGGGGTGGTGATTTCTGCTGTTGGTTGCTTGCGCGGCATGCAAACGGGTACCGGCGCTGCCGCTGTAGGTATCTCAGCTACCCGCGCAGTGGTCAGTAGCATCGTCATGATTGTTTTGGTTGATGGCATCTTTGCCTATATCTCTTATAGGACTGGTTTCTGATGGCAAACCCAAGTACTGCAATCGATGTGCAAAATTTGACTGTAGGCTATGGGTCAAAGGTATTGCTACAAAATCTGAACTTTTCTGTCCAAAATGGAGAGATTTTTGTAATTTTAGGGGGCTCCGGTTGCGGTAAATCGAGTTTGCTCAAAAATCTCTTTGGTCTGTATCAACCATTGGCTGGAGATGTATTGATAGAGGGGCAGAATATTACAACCGCTCAAGGTGCTGAGCGTCAAAAAATAATGACTAGCTTTGGGGTAATGTATCAGCAAGGCGCCTTATTCGGGTCTATGAATTTGCTTGATAACGTTACACTTTTTATGGAGGAGTACACGCAGCTAACAAAACCACAAATGGATTTGTTAGCCCGTTGTAAATTGGATCTGGTTGGTTTGCTCCCTTATGAGTCCTACATGCCAAGTGAAATTAGTGGCGGTATGCAAAAGCGTGCAGCGATTGCAAGGGCAATGGCGCTGGACCCCAAGATATTGTTCTTAGATGAACCTTCTGCTGGATTGGATCCTATCACTTCAGCTGATTTGGACAGCACTATTCTGGACCTCTCCAAAAATTTAGGCTTTACCTTTGTTATCGTTTCACATGAATTAGCGAGTATCTACTCGATTGCCGATAAGGTCATCATGTTGGATAAGGATGCTAAAGGCATCATTGCCGAAGGTGATCCAAAAGTATTGCGCGATACAAGCAAAGATCCTCGAGTACATCAATTCTTTAATCGTATTATGAGTAAGGACGCAGCATGAGTAATAACACTAACCCCAATTATTTTCGTCTAGGGATATTCGTGCTGGCAGCCATTGGTGTACTGCTGGCCGTTATTCTCATTTTCGGCTCTGGAAAATTTTTCAAGAAATCTTTCCTCGTTGAGACTTACATCAAGCAATCAGTTACCGGTTTGGATGCTGGAGCTGCAGTGCGTTTTCGTGGGGTCAAAGTAGGGCAAGTTTCCATGATTGGTTTGACTGGCGATACCTATGAGAAAAATACCCCTTTACTTGAGCGTCGAGAATACGTCATTGTGCGCATGCAAATTTTTGGTGATGGAGTTGATTCTGAAGATTTTGCCGGTTTGATCAAGAATGGTATGCGTGCTCGTGTCAAGTCAATGGGTATTACGGGAGTTAACTATGTAGAGCTTGACTTTAGCTCTGACACTGCGGAATACCCACCACTTAAGTATGACTGGAAGCCTGAATATCCAGTGGTTCCTTCTTTGCCCAATCAAGCGGATGAAATTATTTCTGGAATTCAAAAATTGATCACTGTTTTAAATGGAATGGACGTAAACGGGACGCAGAAGAAATTTGACGATCTCTTAACTAATCTTAATTTGATTATGGCGGGTGATGGCAAGGATAATTCTGGATTAGTAAACTCCGTTAAAGACTTAAATATCTTGTTATCTCGTATTGCCAAGGTCACCGATAAGGGTGAGCTTGAAGTGTTGATCAATCAATTGGTTGCGACTATGGTGTCATTGCGCCAAACTGTTAGCAGCGTGCAGGGTGATACCACCGCAAGCATGGAAAATATTCGCCAGGCTACTGAAAATCTCAATGAGTTTGCCCGCATTGCTAGCCAGTCCCCTTCAACCTTAATTTGGGGTGAGCCACCTCCAAAAATTATCCCTCCAATGAATGGAGCCCAAAAATGAGCATTCGAACACTTAGAAAATCCGCTGTTCTCAAACCTCTATTTTGTGTCGCTATCGTTGTTGGCCTTGTCGCTTGCTCGCTTCCTCAGCGCCCCGCTGTATCTCCTACTAGTTGGATGGTGGCACCAGAGAGAACGGGCGCGCCGAACAAGCCCCGTTCAGACCTATGGCTCAAAATGGGCTCTGTATCCACAACGCCTCCATTTGACGGCAAGTCTTTGGTCTATCGCCTAGGAGATCAGCGCTATGAAAAGGATTTTTACAACATTTACTCTGCACTTCCCAATGAAATGATTGGTAGCGCTACTCGTCAGTGGATGAATCAGGCTCAAATATTTGCAATGACGGTGGGGCAGGGCAATAGTTTTTTCCCTTACTACACCTTGCAAATTTCTGTAGATGAGTTTTATGGTGATTACCGAGTACGTCCTGAGGCGGTGGTCACGATGGAATTTTTCTTGACTGTCACGAGCGGGGCAAAAACAAATCCCATCATTGGCAGCAATCGATATAGCAAGCGAGTTCCCTTAAAGGACAATACTCCAGCTGCTCTAGCGCTGGGACAACAGCAAGCATTGGCGCAAATTTTGAAGGAATATGAGGCCGCCTTGTATCAATATGCGGCAAATTTGCCTAAACCTCTCGGAAAGCAATAATTAATAAAATAAGTCATCATTGCAATTTGGAGGAGATATGAATTTAGGTCTAAATGGAAAAGTCGCCTTGGTGATGGCTTCAAGTCGTGGCTTGGGTCAAGCAATGGCAGTTTCTTTGGCTCGTGAGGGCGTTAATGTAGCGGTAACTGGTCGTAATGCTGCTGGATTGCAAAAGTCGGTTGAGTTGATTGAGGCTGCTGGTGGCAAAGCCTTAGCATTGAGCTGGGATTTATCCGACCTCACAGTAATCGATAGCATGGTCTCACAAGTAGAAAAACAATTAGGGCCAATTGATATTCTGATCAACAACACTGGCGGACCACCTCCAACTCCAGCTGCTGGACAAGATCCTGCTTTATGGCAAAAAAGCTTCAATGACATGATTCTTTCTTTGATTGCAATCACAGATCGAGTTTTGCCGGGTATGCGTCAGCGTAAATGGGGCCGTATTATCACTAGCACCACTTCTGGGGCGATTTCGCCGATCAAGAATCTTGCCATCTCGAACACTTTGCGTGCGGCTCTATTGGCTTGGTCAAAAACCTTATCTGCCGAAGTGGCGCAAGATGGAGTGACAGTCAACATCATCATGCCTGGACGTGTTGCAACAGACCGTTTGCGTGAACTGGATGAAGCGCGGGCTAAACGTGAAAATTTGAGCTATGAGGCCGTTGTTCAACTTAGTTTGCAACAAATTCCCATGAGGCGTTATGGCGACCCTCAGGAGTACGGTGATACCGCTGCATTTCTAGCAAGTCAGAATGCCTCTTTCATCACGGGATCGGTCATCCGTGTTGATGGTGGTCAGATACCAGCTGTTTAATCCTGGTGCTACTGCGTTTTGTCGAAAGGGTGGGGCGGGATTTTCGATCAAGTGAATTATTCTCACTACTGATCGCGTTAACCCTTTCCGTTATTGCTTTATCTAGCGTCAGTTTTTTGGCGGACAGAATGCATCGGGCATTCGAATTCGACGCTCGCCAGCTGCTAGGAGCCGATTTACTGGTGGTTGCTGATCAACCACTTCCAGAGCAGTTTATTCAAGAAGCAACAAAGCAAAATCTTCTAAGCGCCCAGACTGTGGTCTTTCCTAGCATGGCAACAGTCGGCTCGCAAAGCAAGCTAGTCTCGTTAAAAGCTGTGAGTGAACTCTATCCCTTGCGAGGAAAGTTAAGAGTTTCGCCGGAGTCACAAACCAAAATACCAGCTTCAGGTTCAGCATGGGCTGACCCAGCGATGTTGGCTAGCCTCAATGCCAAGATTGGGGATGAAATTGTTCTGGGCGATAAAAAATTCTTGATTGAGACTTCTCTGAAACAGGAGTCAGATCGTGGTGCGGGCTTTATGAATTTCGCTCCGCGCGTCATGATTGCCCTAGAGGATTTGCCTGCGACTGGTTTAATTGGCTTGGGAAGTCGTGTCACTTATCGTCTTTTGGTGGCGGGGGACGATCAGCAAATTGCTAATTATGAAGCATGGGTACAAGGCCAAATTGACGCCCAAAATATGCGCGGTATTCGCATAGAAACTCTGGAGAATGCCCAACCCCTGATGCGCAAGACATTGGAGCGGGCGGAACGTTTCTTATCTTTGGTTGCTCTTTTAACGGCCATGGTCGCTGCGGTTGCTATTGTTTTGTCAGCACGTCGTTATGTATTAAAGCAAGCGGACGTTTGCGCTGTCATGAAATGCTTGGGCGCCAGTCAGAAGCTTATTATGAGACAGCAATTGAAGGTGCTCGGTATCCTGATTGTCATAGCCACTTCAGTAGGGGGTTTATTAGGATTTGGTATTCAAGAGTTATTGATGCGCATTTTGGGTAATCTTTTTTTGGCTGAACTTCCAGCGGTATCGATTTGGCCTGTGATTTGGAGTGCCTTGTTTTCTTGTGTCTTACTAATTGGTTTTGCTGGACCGCCACTACTGAGTCTGCTTTCTATTTCTCCAATTAGACTGGTCCGCAAGGAGTTGGCGCATATTGATACCAAGGCAATTTGGGTTGCAGTATTTGGTGTATTGAGTTGTTGCTTATTAATTGCTGCTGCTGCGCGTGACTGGAAGTTAGCCACTTGGGTTGGCTTTAGCTTCGGTTTGGCAGTTGGTTTATTTGCTCTAGCGTCCTGGGGATTTCTCCGCTTGCTAGGTGCTTGGTTTTCTCGCCAAGCTTCCCCTAGTTTTGCCATGCGTTTTGCGCTGACATCACAATCGCGTCGAGCTGGATTTACGGTAATGCAGATTTCTGCATTGGGAATTGCACTGATGGCGCTATTGATGATCATGCTCCTTCGTCAAGACTTGTTGGCCAGCTGGCAGGGTAGTGTTCCCGTTGATGCCCCCAATCGTTTTATGATCAATATTCAGGCCAATCAGAAAGAAGGTATTGCTGAATCTTTGCAGAAGGCTGGGGCAGGTTCACCAGTCTTCTATCCTATGGTGAGGGCGCGTCTGATTGAGGTTAATGGTAAGCCTATTGGTCCAAATGATTACCTTGAAGATAATGCGCGTCGGTTGGTTGATCGTGAATTTAATCTCTCGTATACCGATCAATTGCCCGATGGCAATCGCATTACAGCTGGTAAGTGGATTGCTGGTGATGCCCCACAAATTTCATTGGAAGCCGGGATTGCTAAGACCTTGAGCTTAAAGCTTGGTGATCAAATGAGTTTTGAGATTGCTGGTGAAAAAATAACTGCACCTGTGACATCATTACGCAAGCTAGATTGGGGATCCATGCGGGTTAACTTTTTTGTGATCATGCCTCCTGCCCAGCTAGCTAGCATGCCTCAATCGTGGATCACTTCTTACTATCAAAAGAGCAATCTTGAAGGTTTGGATTTTCAGCTTGCACAGTCTTACCCCAATTTAACGATTGTGGATGTAACTAGCTCTTTGAGGCAAATACAAGAAGTCTTGGACCGTTTATCTTCGGTTTTAGGATTATTGTTTGCATTTACGATTGCTGCAGCGATCCTAGTTTTATTGGCGGCAATTGCTTCCACTCAGGATGAACGCTTTAGAAGCGCTGCTCTTTTAAAGGCGGTAGGGGCTTCGCGTAAGCTTTTGGGTCGCATTTCAATGGTGGAGCTTACTTTAATTGGAATGATTGCTGGAGTATTGGCGGGTCTATCTGCTGGAGCTGCAGCTTGGTCTTTAGGGCGTTTTGTATTGGATATCGAATTCAATGCATTTTTGCAGGCACTTTTTTTGGGAGTATTAATCGGAGTGTTGGTCTCTTTGATGGCCGGCTATCGCTTTCAAAGAAAGCTTCAAAATGCTACCGCAATGGAGTGCCTAAGAGAGGGTTACTAGATTTTTTGGTAACTCTACCAAGCGTGTTTTAGCGAGGCGGTCTGGAATGCCTTGGCGAACTGAAGCAGAAACTCGATGCAAGTAGATGCTCAATGGCCAAAGGAATAAGGCTACTGCAAATAGCATTTCAATGATTTGCCACTTCTGTAGACCAAAATACCACTGCAAGAGGACGCAGGGTACGAGCCATAGTGAACCAAATACATAACGCCGCATTGCTTGTCGACGCGTTAGATTAAATCCTCCAGGTCCTATCATGCGAATTCGCCAAGTTTGCATGGCTAATGTTTGACCTGATTTAGTCCAGTACCAAACAAAATAGAGACCCAATACTAAGTAAAGATATAAAAAAGTCAGCCAGCTTGGTAAAGCAATCCCGAACAAAATACCCAATCCCAGGTTAGGTAGCAAAAAGGTAAAGGCGATAACACCCAGCAAGACTAGTTGTTCGTAGAGCGTACAAGAAACGCGTCGCCAAAAACTAGGTGAGGGTAAAAGATTTAATTCTGCGGGGGTAATCACGTTCTATTGATCGCTTGGGCCGCGATCTGGGTTTTCACTAGATTGCGCTTCAGAAGCTTCACTATTCACAGCCTCTGGAGGTGGGGGTGCAGGTGGAGTTGGCAATGTCGGCGCCCGATTGGATTGCTGAATGATTGGATGCTGTTGCAAGGTGGGGGCATTCATGGCCGTCGGCTTTTTCTTTTTCACCTCAGCATTTGCTAATTTCTTTTTTTGCTCATCGCTGAGTTGTTGATAAGCATACCAAGCTTGAGCTTTTTTTTCTGATGGGAACTTAAGGCTGCTTAAATAGTTTTCGCGCGCAAGCCGACGATCTTTTTGGGATAACTTGGACCAGCTGTTCATGCGAGATTGCAATCGTTGCTGA
>JALRHB010000056.1 GCA_023253245.1 Polynucleobacter sp.
AATTCCTAAGGCCTTAGCATCCTTAATCGCAGGCGCAATGATTTCAAGTTCTTCACGCCCCAAATAACCAGATTCTCCAGCATGTGGATTTAGGCCTGCCACCCGAATACGTGGCTTAGCAATGGCAAATTTGTGCTGCAGATCATGGTGAACAATCTCAATTGTTTGCACAATCTGCTCACGCTCAAGCGCGCTACTCACTTCTTTTAAAGGCAAGTGAGTCGTTGCGAGGGCCACTCGAAGAGCGCAGGCTTTAGGGAGATTTAAAAAGCCGGCCGGCAAGTTTGCACACAACATCATGACTACTTGATCTCGCTGGCACAGTTTTGCCAAATACTCGGTATGCCCAGTGAAAAGACCGTGTCTATCCTGAGTACCATCATTGATTACACTTTTTTGCAAAGGCGCCGTTACCATAGCCGCAAAGTGGTCTTCTAAACACCCCTTTGTGGCAATATCCAAAATATCCAACACATATTGCGCATTATTTGGATCTAAATGACCAGGTCTTACAGGGCTCGATAAGTTCACCGCTCTGATTGTGAGGCGAGAATTGGGTGAGCCCATAGTTTGCACTCCTGCAAATAGGCTGGGATCACCCAAAATGGTGATATTCACATTAGGCTGCCTCTCCAAGAAGGCAAGTGCCGCCGCAAGAGAAATCTCTGGACCAATGCCCGCAGGCTCCCCAGAACAAATAACGAGATTAACGGGGGCTGCTTGCCGGATCATCTGCATTAATGATTTTCACCGTCGCGGTATCGCGTATCTCACGCAACCAATCTTGATAAGCCTGCTCAAACTTACGCTCACGAATAGCTGCTCGAGCAAATTGACGCTGCTTTTCAACAGTTAATTCGGCTTCACGACGATCAAGCACCTGGATCAAATGCCAACCAAATTCTGTTTTTACGGGATTGCTAACTTCACCGATTTGAAGGCGATTCATAGCTTGATCAAACTCAGGCACCAAATCCCCGGGCCCCATCCAGCCCAGATTTCCGCCATTGGCCGCTGAACCATCCTCAGAGTATTTCTTTGCTAAATCTCCAAAATCAGCCGTCTTTGCGCGCACTTGATCACGATAGCCGGCCAATCGTCTTTCTGCATCTTGATCTGAAAGACCCGCACGGCTGCGCAACAAAATATGACGAGACAAAGTCTGTGTCACCTTAATGTTCTTTGGTACCGAAGATGCTTCATCTTGAGGGGCGGCTTGTTGGGCAGGAGGAGAGCTTACTAGAGCTCGGCGATCAAGAACTTTGAGTACATGGTAACCCGCAGGGCTTCTAACAACCGCACTAGCAACTTGGCCGCCTCCAGTGTTTCTAATTGCCTCATAAAATATTTGAGGCAAACGATCGGGCGTGCGATAACCAAGATCTTGAAATTTGATTTTTGGATTATCTTTTGCAGCCATGGCGCCCAACTGCAAGAAATCAACATCACCACGCGCATCACGCAATAGCGCTTCAGCTTTTTTCCTAGCTTCTGCTTGAGCACCTGCTCCGGCGCTTGCATCTGCCGGAATAAAAATTTGCGCCACATCTATTTCCTCTGGCTCACCATTGGCAGCTGGGGTAGATCGAGTCAGCGCCCCAGACGCTACAGCACGATTGCGTTCAATAATGAAGTTATCGATTTCCGCATCCGATATTTTGATTTTACCCTCCACCTCGCGCTCACGATAACGACTAATAATCACATCATCACGCAAGAGCTGACGATAGCGTTCATAACTAGTGCCGGAAGCTACAATTTTGACCTTCAGTTCAGCAAGCGTTAATTTATTTTTAGCCGCAATGTCAGCAATGATTTTGTCTAACTCTTTATTTGTAACAGTAATACCCTCTTGCTCAGCATTTTGTAGCTGAATCTTTTCAATAATCAATCTCTCAAGCACTGTCTTGCGTAATGTAGCAGGATCAGGCAACTTTCCACCCTGCTTTTGTAAGGCCGAAACACGATCATCGATTTCTTTACGGGTGACATATCCAGTGTTCACTACCGCAGCAACACCATCAATATTACGAATTTTGCTATCCGCACTTGTCGCATTCTTGGATGCATCCTGCGCAAAAGAAAATTGAGAAAACATGGTCAAGCCAAACAATAGAATGGTGATTAGCACATGATTAAATCGATTCCTATGCATCATTGATAGTTCTCATAAATTGAAGGTGGTATAGGCTTAGAAGTTGGCAAATATCCAGGAACATTTAACTTCATGATATCAACTGGATTGCTACCTGCGCTACCAAAGCCCCTAAATTCAAGCTGAAATAAAACCTGGGTCGTCGTGATTTGAGAGGTATTAAGCACCTGAGAGTAAGCGCCTCGCAAGGTCCAGCAGTCTTTCATCCACTCCAGTGCAACCAAGGTATTTAATGTGCGAGTACTCAAGGCGTCGTAACCCCAGCGCCCAAGAGCGGAAACTTCACGGGTAAGGGGCCACTGACCAGAAATATTGTATTGATCGGTTGTGGTTTGGGCCAAAGTTCCAGGTGTGTTGTTCTGAATTGAAGGCTGTGTGGGCGGAGACCAAACATTGCGATAACCAAAATTCAGACTTCTGCCTGGGGTAGGCCTCCAACTACCACCCACTGTGGTTTGCACAAACCTATTGAGTTGAGTATTGTATTGACCAAACATATCGGCACTAAAGTTACCTAACAGGCGAATAGAAGCAGATCCTAAAGTATCTGAATAGGTTGTGGGATTGGGAATGTTGCCATTCAAACCAACCTTCTGAGCAGTAAAGGCCTGTCTTTGAGCAAGCGTCACGTTTGCCCTCTCGGCACCAGTATTGGCTTCAATCATGCGGCTGGTTAAACCACCTGTTAATTTGTTGTTATCCGAAACCCGGTCATTACCAATAAAAGTATTCTCACTAAAGATTTGTATCATGCCAAAACCTGCTTCGGCAGTATCGAACAATGGGGTCTGCGCCTGACTTTGATAAGGCGTGTACACATAAAACGCCCTAGGCTCCATTGTCAGCAACATATCGCGCCCAAAAAAACCTTTTAATTCGGCGGCATCTCTCTCAAAAGCAAGTCCTGAATCCAAACTAAAGGTTGGAATGGTAAAGCCTTGGGCGGCTGGAGCACCAACTGGGTTGTATGGAGTAGCGTTATAAGTATTCGACTGAAAACTCACTTTAGGGGTAATGAAATATCCCGGAGTAATGTGGGGCAAAGCCATAGCACCTTTAATGACAGTTCGATCTGCCTGACTGTATACACCAGGAGCAGTTGCTGCTAAGTTTCCGCCGATGTTGTATGAGAAGCGCGTGAAATCGGTCGAAAAAGTAGTAACTGGTCCTGATGGTAATGAAATGTACTTCCCACTTGCATCGGCAACAGTTGGTGTTAAACGATTGTTATAAGTCGCAGTGATATTTGGCAAGATGTTGTAAGGGGCTTGCACTGTAACTGTTGGATCTGGTTGAAGCGTTTGAAAGGTTAAAGCTTTGGCCGACACATTCCAATTGCTTAAGCTACCAGTCAGGTTTTTTACAGTTCCTACCTCTTGCCGAAATTGACTGGTAACAGCACCAGCAATACTTTGAGAAAAGTCTGTAGGGTATAAGTTATCTGATACCCGAGCCATATTCGCATAACCTGTCCAAGCACCAGGCATTGGGATTCCACCAGGCCCAAGCGCCCCGGAAAATGCTTGACGCTGCTGCCAATCGTAACGCCAACGATCAGTACCGGTTTTTCGATCGTAAGGTAAATAATCTCCAGCTAAGCTTCCAGTGTATTTTGGATCAAGAAACTGATATTTGGCGCCCAATTGAACTCCGCGCTGACCCATAACCCGAGGCAGAAGGAGTAAGTCTCGATTAGGGGCAATATTGACGTAGTAAGGTGCAGTGACATCAATGCCGTTATTCGAGTTGTACCCAGCTACGGGTGCCAAAATTCCAGAGCGACGCTCCTTCGAGGTCGGAGCAGTGAAATATGGAATATAAGCAATCGGCACATCAAAGAATCTCATGACTCCATTGGTACCCACCATCTCTTTTTGCTCATTATCAATTTCTAACTTACTTGCCGTGAAATACCAATCGAGATTTTCTGGCGTACACGTCGTGTAAGTAGCCTTATCAAAAACAAAAACATCGGCTGATTCAATGGTTAATTTATTGGCTACTCCGCTCGCGCGGTTATCACGCAACTCGTAATTGGGTGACTCCATCTCGCCTTCACGGGCATCTACTCTAAAACGCGCTTTTGGGCCTCGAAATGTGGCATTGCCTTTCGAAAATTCAGTATTGCCAATTAAATTAGCTACATCCGAATCGGGATCATATTTAATTTCATCAGCCTTGATCACCGCACCATTTCGACGAATTTGAGCGCGCCCCTTAAGACGCATCTCGCGATCAACAATCCCGTCAATCGAATCACTCGAAGTAAAAGTAAGCGCCTGACCATCATCAATAGGCTTACCAACTCGCAACTGATCATCCAGTTTCAAAACAGTGACACCACCCCGATCTGGGATCAAAACAGAGTTTGCAGAATTATTTAATGACTGAGCTGATGGCGGTAATGGTGCAGGCGCTTGCGCCATACCTAGCAATGTAAATTGCAGCAATGCAACCCCCATCATCACGCGCAGGGTAGGGGCTAAAAAAAGAGGGGCGCAAAAGCCGGCGCAACGGCGATAATGACTCATGGATCCTGACCCGCCTTATTATACGAATCGACCATGACTGACTCTCGCTTAATCACCCTCCAAAACTGGCTAAAAGGCCTTGAAGCACGCTGGCAATTAGATCTCGCCACTTTAACCCCCGCCTCGGCAGATGCCAGCTTTAGACGGTATTTCCGAATTGAGTCCCAAAACCCAGATTTTCAGACCCTAATCGTGATGGATGCTCCACCCCAATATGAGCCTCTTGATGCTTTTTTAAAAGTCGATTTGTTGCTCGCAGATGCAGGTTTGAATGTTCCCAAGATCCTCGAAAAAAATATCGATGAAGGTTTTTTATTGCTCAACGACTTAGGTAATAAAACGTATTTGGCAGAACTCAATAATGAGACGGCAGACTCACTTTATCAAGATGCCACTCATGCGCTAGTTCAAATGCAACTGGCAAGCAAACCTGATGTGCTGCCTAACTATGATGAAGCATTATTACTACGTGAATTAGATTTGTTTCCGCAGTGGTATTTGAAGACTCATCTAAATATGACTCTGACAGAACTACAAACTTCACAAATTCAACAAGCATTTGCAGTCATTATTGCGAATAATCTTGCACAAGCAAGAGTCTACGTTCATCGTGACTTCCATTCACGCAATTTGATGGTAACTAGCCTTAATAATCCAGGCGTAATTGATTTTCAAGATGCAGTGTACGGTCCGATAACTTACGATGCATCCTCCTTATGGCGTGACGCCTACATAGCATGGCCAGAAGAACGGGTCATTGATTGGGTCATTAAATTCTGGGAGGCAGGCCGAAAGGTGGGTCTACCAATGCCTGATGATTTTGGACAGTTCTATCGCGATTTTGAGTGGATGGGATTGCAACGACACCTTAAAGTTTTAGGTATTTTTGCCAGATTATTTCATCGTGATGGAAAAGAGGCTTATCTCAAAGATATACCTTTGGTGTTGGAATATGCAATTGCGACTGCCAATCGGTATATTGAATTAAAGCCTCTTGCCCGAATTTTGGAATCTACTCGCAGCAAGAAAACTGACTGAGAATAATTCATTAAGCATGCGCCCATCTACTCGCCTAAATTCTCTACCCTGCATTTTGCTAGCCGCAGGCCGTGGCGAGCGTATGCGCCCACTTACCGACACCTTACCGAAACCATTACTTACAGTCCAAGGCAAGTCGCTGTTGGCTTGGCATTTAGAGGCTTTGGCCAGCGCGGGGATTTCTAACATCGTCATTAACCATGCGTGGCTTGGCCAAATGATTGAAGAGACCTTAGGCAATGGCAGTCAATTCGGCCTAAATATTACTTACTCACCAGAGGCAAGTGCTTTAGAGACTGCAGGAGGCATTTGCAAGGCTCTGCCACTCCTCAAACCCAGCGACTATTTCTTAGTGGTCAATGGAGATATATTTACGCCAAACTTTCCCTTTGAAGCATTGGTTGACAAAGTATCTCAATTACGTGAAATGCATCCAACTGCACTAGCCCATCTTTTTATGGTGCCAAACCCTGTTCAGCATCCCGAGGGAGATTTTTATCTAAAAGGGGCGATGGCCTCTGATCAACCGATGCCAGACGCAGAAAAACTCACCTTTTCGGGGATTGGTCTATACCATCGGAAGCTATTTCAAAATCTTGAAATAGGACAAGCGGCTAAACTTGCACCCCTCCTCAAAGAGGCGATGGCCCAAAATCGAGTCAGCGCTGAAAAATATCTCGGGCCGTGGCACGATGTAGGTACGCCACAACGATTACAAGAGCTCAATGCAGTCAATGAATAAGTCCAATATTTATCAAGAACGTCGCCTCGCCTTAGCAAAGCAGATTTGCACCAAAACTGGTGGTGGCATTGCCATTGTGAGCACCGCTCCTGAAACTGCCCGCAATCGCGATAGCGAATTTCCTTATCGTCACGATAGTGATTTTTTCTATCTGACTGGGTTTGAAGAGCCTGGCGCAACTCTTGTTATGAATATCTCTGGCACTAATACTCAACTCCAACTTGAGTCTCACCTATTTTGCAGACCTAAAGATGCTGAACGTGAGATTTGGGATGGTATTCGTTTAGGCCCTGAAGCTGCACCAGAAATATTAGGTGTGGAATATGCATACAGCAATCATGAACTTGACAACAAACTGGGCTTATTACTAGCTGATCAAGATGCTGTTTATATACGGCTATCTGAAAGCGCAGAGACTGACCGTCGTCTTCGTCACTGGATGAAACAAGTAAGGCAACAGGCTCGCTCAGGTATTAATGCCCCGTCAGAATTGCACGATATTGAGAGCCTCATTCATGAGATGCGACTGTTCAAAGATGCTCATGAAATTGACATCATGAGACATGCAGCGCAAATTTCTGCGCGTGCCCATGTCCGTGCGATGCAAATATGCAAGCCAGGAATGCGTGAATATCAACTCGAGGCTGAATTACTTCATGAGTTTCGCTTTAGCGGTGCCCAAAGCGTAGCGTATAACAGTATTGTCGCTGGCGGAGAAAACGCTTGTATTCTGCATTACCGTGCTGGTTCTAAAGAATTACGTAGTGGTGAACTTTGCTTAATCGACGCCGGATGCGAATTAGATGGTTATGCATCTGACATTACTAGAACATTCCCAGTCAATGGAAAATTTAGCGGGCCACAACGCGCACTCTATGACATTACTCTAGCTGCTCAAGAGGCAGCGATTGCTGCAACTAAGCCAGACAATAGTTTTATGCATCCTCATGAGGCTGCTCTCAGAGTTCTAACACAAGGATTGCTTGATGAAAAGTTACTTAAACTTTCAGAATTAGGATCTTTAGATAATGCGATCGAGAGTGGTGCATATCGACGTTTCTATATGCACCGAACCTCTCATTGGTTAGGGATGGATGTTCATGATGTAGGCTCCTATCGTGAACCGCTAGCTGAAGTTAAAAATAGTTCTCAAGAAAAACCATGGCGCGTTCTCAAACCAGGCATGGTTCTCACTATTGAACCTGGTTTATACATACGCCCAGCAGATGATATTGATAGTGCCTTTTGGAATATTGGCATCCGCATTGAAGATGATGCGCTTGTGAATGCTAATGGCTGTGAGCTAATTTCACGCGGTGTACCAGTTAAGGCAGATGAGATCGAAGCTTTAATGAAGAACGCTTAAATCCCCTATTGGCAATGAAAGAACAACGCTGTGATATTTTGATTCAAGGAGGCGGGCCCGTTGGGCTTGCCTGTGCAGCTTGGTGTTTGCAGAAGTTTCCGAAAGCTAACATTACCCTGCTTGATCGCAACCCCCACAGCGATGAAGATTTAGCAACAGCGGACTCTAGGGGGATAGCACTATCACATGGCAGCAAATTATTACTTGAGACTATCGATGCATGGCCAAATGACTGCGCGCAAATTCATCGTGTGCATGTGTCGCAAGCTGGACGATTTGGGCGAGCTCTCATGACGCGTGAAGAATTAAAGCAAGATGCGCTTGGTCACATTGTGCGTTACCGGGATATCCATCTGAGCCTTCGTCAAGCCTTAAGAGCAATACAAGCTCACAGCCCTCACTTCATTTGGCATCATATTGATGCCAATACCAATACCGATAACATTCAAGCTAAATGTGTTGTGCACGCTGAAGGTGGTCTCTTTAAAAATCAAGATTGGGTGGAATCTGGTCGTGACTACGAGCAGTCTGCTTTAGTAGGCTTAGTTGAGGTTGAGAATGCACCCCCCAATCAAGCATGGGAGCGCTTCACTTCTGAGGGGCCACTTGCGGTTTTAC
>JALRHB010000057.1 GCA_023253245.1 Polynucleobacter sp.
TAACTGGTACACGGAACTCGGTAGAGGCAGGTAAACCAAGTGCTGCACGCGCCTTAGCCGTCAAGCCACGGCCAACAATTAATGGGATGCGCCCACCAGCGCGCACTTCGTCCAAAATCACAGGAGATTTGAGGGTAAAGGAGGCAATTTCCTTACCATTCTTGAATGCCTTACCTTCGTATGGACGCAATTCAATCTCATCACCCATATTCATATCAGAAACATCGAGCTCAATTGGCAAGGCGCCAGCATCTTCCATGGTGTTAAAGAAGATTGGTGCAATTTTGGTGCCCAAACATACTCCGCCAAAGCGTTTATTGGGTACAAAAGGAATATCTTGGCCAGTCCACCACAAGACGGAGTTGGTTGCAGATTTACGTGAAGAGCCCGTACCAACAACATCGCCAACATAAGCAATTTGATTACCTTTTTTCTGCAAGGCTTCAATTTGCTTTATTGGACCACGAACGCCAACCTCATCAGGCTCGATACCTGGGCGTGGGTTCTTGAGCATAACGGTTGCATGCAATGGAATATCGGGGCGACTCCATGCATCTGGTGCTGGCGATAAGTCGTCAGTATTGGTTTCACCGGTTACTTTGAAAACGGTAAGCTTCATACTCTCTGGAACAGCAGGGCGGCTTGTGAACCACTCAGCATTAGCCCAGCTTTGCATTACATCTTTTGCATGTGTATTGCCTTTTTCCGCCAATTCTTGAACATCGTGGAAATAGTCAAACATTAATAAGGTCTTTTTCAATGCTGCTGCAGCGGTCGCTGCACACTCTGAATCACTTAACAACTCGACCAAAGGCTTGATGTTGTAGCCACCAAGCATGGTACCCAAAAGTTCCGTTGCTTTTACCTTAGAAATTAGAGGAGATTTAACCGTTCCCTTTGCTACCGAATCTAGAAATTCTGCTTTTACTTTGGCTGCCTCATCAACGCCGGCCGGAACTCGATTGGTAATCAACTCTAGTAATTCAGTCTCCGTTCCTTTTGGAGGGTTTTTCAGCAAACCAACCAATTCAGCCGTTTGATCTTTTGTCAGCGGAAGAGCGGGAATTCCAAGGGCAGCACGTTCAGCTACTTGGGCGTTATAGGCTTCTAGCATCGTTTTTCCTATCGGGTAAGAGTTATCGACAATACAGCGATTACGGGTTTTTCACCGCTTTTCCATATTGTAATTCGGAAATCATGTCTTATATAAGACTTAATTTCTAAAATCTCCAAAAAAGTAGCGGGAATTCATAAAAAATGCATAAAAATGAGTCAAATAGGCCAATAAATTAGTGTGATTAGAGGGGTTTAAATTAATTACTGCTCAATAATTCAAGCTATGCTCAACAAGGGGTCAACTCATTGCTGTTGATGTTAGAAATTTTCCACCTGCTGACGCTATCGTTATAATTACTTTTTCCAACAGAGCTTAAGCGATGACCAAATACGTTTTTGTCACTGGTGGCGTGGTTTCTTCTTTGGGGAAAGGAATTGCAGCTGCCTCGCTTGCCGCGATTCTAGAATCCCGCGGCCTGAAAGTCACCCTCCTAAAATTAGACCCCTATATCAACGTTGACCCGGGTACTATGAGCCCGCTTCAACATGGCGAAGTTTTTGTTACTGAAGATGGTGCTGAGACAGATCTTGACCTCGGACATTACGAGCGTTTTGTTTCTGCAAAAATGCGTAAAAGCAATAACTTCACTACCGGCCAGATTTACGAATCTGTTATCAGTAAAGAGCGGCGCGGTGAATATCTCGGTAAAACTGTCCAGGTCATTCCACACATCACAAATGAGATTCAAGCTTTTATAGAGCGGGGCGCTAAAGCAAGCCATGATGGACATGCAGATATTGCCATCTGTGAAATTGGTGGAACTGTAGGCGATATCGAATCTTTGCCTTTTTTAGAGGCTGCGCGCCAGATGAGCATTCGTCTGCCAAAACACAGCTGTGCATTTGTGCATCTCACTCTAGTCCCTTATATCAATAGCGCCGGAGAATTAAAAACAAAGCCTACCCAACACTCAGTCCAAAAATTACGCGAGATTGGCATCATGCCAACCGTATTATTGTGCAGAGCTGATCGCCCCATTCCTGAAGATGAGCGCTCTAAGATTTCTTTGTTTTCAAACGTGCGCGAAGAGGCGGTAATCTCCGTATGGGATGTTGATACTATTTATAAAATCCCTGAAATGCTCCATGCACAGGGTATGGACGAACTTATTTGCCGTGAACTTGAGATTGAGGCAAAGCCAGCTGATTTATCCATTTGGGCAAAACTCGTTTATGAGTTAGCCAATCCTCAACATGAGGTGACCATTGGCATGGTTGGTAAATATGTTGAACTAACAGAGTCCTATAAATCACTTATAGAAGCTTTACGTCATGCCGGCATTCATAACCATACGCGCGTCAATATTAACTACATTGATTCTGAGGTGATTGAGAAAGATGGCGTTGCCTGTCTCACAGGCCTCGATGCCATCTTGGTTCCAGGGGGTTTTGGTAAGCGCGGTACTGAAGGTAAGATTTCCGCTATCCGTTACGCACGCGAGAACCATGTTCCGTATCTTGGCATTTGCTTGGGCATGCAATTAGCCGTGATTGAATTTGCCCGTCATGTTGCCAATATCACAGAGGCCAATAGCACCGAGTTTGATGCTGATACAGAAAGTCCTGTGGTGGCCTTAATTACGGAATGGGTTGATCGTGAAGGTCGCGTTGAAAAACGCACAAATGATTCTGATCTTGGCGGCACTATGCGCTTAGGCTCACAACGTTGCCCCGTAATGGACGGCACCTTGGCCCACAAGATTTATGGCAATGAAGTAAATGAACGCCATCGCCATCGTTACGAAGTCAACAACACTTACGTACCAAGATTAGAAAAAGCTGGGCTCATCATTTCTGCGAGAACTCCAAATGAATCTTTACCTGAGATGATGGAGTTACCAAGTTCTATGCATCCTTGGTTCTTTGGGGTGCAGTTTCACCCTGAGTTCACATCGACACCACGCGATGGGCATCCCTTATTCTCCGCATTTATTAAAGCATCCTTGATTCATCAAGCTGCTTCTGCTGCGCAAGCCGCTTAAGGAAATTTTATGAGCTCATTTAAGCTTTGCGGTTTTGATGTTGGACTGGATAAACCATTCTTCCTCATTGCAGGCCCTTGCGTTATCGAATCAGAGCAATCAGCCTTAGATATTGCAGGTGAGTTAAAAGCGATCACAAGCTCTCTGGGCATCCCATTTATTTATAAATCTTCATTTGATAAAGCCAATCGATCTTCAGGCACTTCCTTTCGGGGTCTTGGGATGGGAAAAGGTCTAGAGATTTTGGCTAAAGTGAAGCGCGATATCGCGGTACCAGTGCTTACCGATATTCATGACATTAGCGAAATAGAGTCAGCAGCAAGTGTGGTTGATGTCTTGCAAACACCAGCATTTCTATGCAGGCAAACTGACTTTATTCGAGCCTGCGCTCAGAGTGGCAAGCCCATTAATTTTAAAAAAGGGCAATTCTTATCTCCGCACGAGATGCTTAACGTGGTTGAAAAGGCAAGAGCTGCAGCAGCAGAGAAAAATTTGCCTGATCAATTTATGGTTTGCGAACGTGGTGCATCCTTTGGTTATAACAATTTAGTCTCTGACATGCGTAGCTTGGCAATCATGCGCGAAGCCCATGCGCCGGTTGTGTTTGATGCGACCCATTCGGTTCAATTGCCTGGCGGTCAAGGCAATGCCAGCGGCGGTCAGCGTGAATTTGTGCCTGTACTTGCGCGTGCTGCTGTAGCCGTCGGTATTAGTGGGCTATTCATGGAGACCCATCCGGATCCTGCTAAGGCTCTATCTGATGGCCCGAACGCAGTACCTCTTCATCGCATGAAAGAGCTACTTGAATCTTTAGTTTCGATCGATGCTGTGGTGAAGCGTTCTGGAACCTTTTTAGAGGACAGTTTGAAGTAATTAATTTGGTTGAATGCCTATTCAACCACTGATGTAATACTTTTTTATTTATATTGAGGAGGGTGCATGAGCGCCATTGTTGACATTATTGGTAGAGAAGTTCTAGATTCACGGGGCAATCCCACCGTAGAGTGTGATGTTTTGCTCGAATCTGGAGTCATGGGTCGTGCTGCCGTTCCCTCAGGTGCATCCACTGGATCTCGTGAAGCGATTGAATTACGCGATGGTGACAAAGACCGGTATCTTGGCAAGGGTGTTCTTAAAGCCGTGCAGAACATTAATGTAGAAATAGCCGAGACTATTTTGGGTTTAGACGCTAGCGAACAAGCCTTTCTTGATCACACCCTCATTGATTTAGATGGTACCCATAACAAAGCTCGCTTGGGCGCTAATGCCACTCTGGCAGTCTCTATGGCGGTTGCTCGCGCTGCTGCTGAGGAAGCTGGATTACCTCTATACCGTTACTTTGGCGGTTCTGGAGGCATGCAATTACCTGTACCGATGATGAATATTGTCAATGGCGGTGCTCATGCTAACAACAGCTTAGATATCCAAGAATTCATGGTGATGCCGGTAGGGGCCCAAAGCTTTCGCGAAGCCTTGCGCTGTGGCGCTGAGATTTTCCACGAGCTCAAGAAAATTATTGGCTCCCAAGGAATGCCTACGACCGTTGGCGATGAGGGTGGTTTTGCACCCAACTTTAAGAGTAATCAAGAATGTCTGCAGACTATCATGAAGGCCATCGAAGCTGCAGGCTACCAAGCCGGCGAAGATGTTCTGTTGGCATTAGATTGTGCCGCGAGTGAATTCTACAAAGACGGTAAATACCATTTATCTGGCGAAGGTCTTCAGCTAAGCTCTAGCGAATTCTCTGACTATCTAGGTAATTTGGCTGATCAATTTCCGATTGTCTCAATTGAAGATGGAATGCATGAAAGCGATTGGGATGGTTGGGCTGATATTACCCAAAAACTGGGTAAGAAAATCCAGTTGGTTGGCGATGACTTATTTGTCACCAATACGCGCATTCTCAAAGAAGGGATTGAAAAGGGTATTGCCAACTCCATTTTGATCAAAATTAATCAAATCGGAACCCTAACTGAAACTTTTGCCGCTATTGAAATGGCAAAGCGAGCTAACTACACTGCAGTAATTTCCCATCGCTCGGGGGAAACGGAAGACAGCACGATTGCTGATATTGCCGTTGGAACAAATGCTGGACAAATTAAGACAGGCTCTTTGTCTCGGTCTGATCGCATCGCCAAGTACAACCAATTGCTACGTATTGAGGAAGATTTGGGTGATGTTGCAAGCTATCCTGGCAAATCCGTTTTTTATAACCTTAAGCGTTAATTCTTTTTTGTTCTGATATGCGCTTAGTCATTTACTCTATGCTGTTATTGCTCATCGCAATACAGTACCCATTGTGGTTGGGTAAGGGTGGATGGCTTAAAGTTTATGAAATGGAAAAGCAACTTGAGTTACAACAAGCTAAAAATAGTTTGCTCAGCCTTCGAAATGCAAAGCTGAGTGGAGATGTAAAAGATTTAAAGGAAGGTACTAGAGCGATTGAAGAGCGCGCTCGAGTCGAACATGGCATGATTAAAGAAGGCGAGTTCTTCGTACAAATTCTGCCAATTGAAAAAACTGCAAACAATACCGCAGATGCGGAAAAGCCCATTATTTCAAAACAGTAAATTGTGCGTCCTAATGACCTTTTGAGGGCGGTCTCGTAGCATCGGCAAGAGACTCCGTTTTAAATACTTGGCGACAATCTACTGCATCAAAGTGATATGCCTTTCCACAAAAATCACATGTGCTATCAACGGCACCCTGTTCGGCAAGAATACTTTCAACCTCTTGCTCACCAAGCATTCGCAAAACATCTGCTACCTTAGTGCGCGAGCAACGACAAGCAAATTGAATAGATCTTGCTGGAAAACTGCGTACGCCATTTTCTTGAGATTCCTCTAAAAATAGACGACGTAAGATTGTTTCTGGGGGCAAATTCAATAACTCTTCATTTGTAATCGTTTCTCCAAGCGCCTGAATGCGATTCCAGCCTTCAGTAGCAGCTTGCGGATCAAGTTGAGTATGACCGCCAGAATCAGGCAATTTCTGAAGTAATAAACCTCCAACATGGGTGTCGCTAGAAGCAAGCCAAATACGGGTATCTAATTGCTCGGAATTTTGCATATACAGAGCAATTGCCTCTGCAGCACTTCTAACGGGTTTAATCACCGTACCGCGGTGTTCTTGCAAAGCCACGATCCCTTGATAAGGGGGCTGTCCGGGCTGACGATCAGCGGGGTCTAGGGTGATGACCAATCGACCAGAGTTTTGTGCATCTAGAAGATCGCTAAGACTGGCATCAGGATCAATTGCATTATGTTCAACTGATAACTTGACGGTAGCTCTCATGGTGAGATCTGACTTGCACTCAACGACTAACAGCGAAATTGGTCCCTGACTTTGTGCCTGAATTATCAAAGTGCCATCAAATTTCAAGCTTGCGCTTAAAAGGGTAGCTGCACCAACAAAATCGCCCAGGATGCGCCGCACTGCCGGGGGATCATTACGTCGCTCGAGGACGGCTTGCCAGGCGCTGCTAATTGAGACGATTTCCCCGCGAACTGGAGCGCCATCACACATAAAGACAATAAGTTCATTCATAGGCCAAAGTATCCACTTTTTTGGATAAAGGCGCCATTTTGTGACTGCAACGCCTAACCTGAGATAATGTTCAATATGCATATACGTACACGTTTCGCCCCAAGTCCCACGGGCTTTATTCATTTGGGCAATCTTCGCAGCGCTCTTTATCCTTGGGCATTTGCCCGCCACAATAAAGGTGACTTTATTTTGCGCATTGAGGATACTGATTTGGAGCGGTCGACCCAAGAGGCGGTCGATGTGATTATTGAGGGAATGGCATGGCTTGGACTTGATCTAGATGAAGGTCCAATTTATCAAATGCAACGTATTGATCGCTACCGCGAGGTTGTCAAGCAAATGCTCGATAGTGGTCTTGCATACCCATGCTATATGAGCGAAGAAGAGCTTAATAAACTTCGTGACCAACAAATGGCTAATAAAGAAAAGCCACGCTATAACGGTTTATGGCGACCTGAGCCCGGTAAAACACTGCCACCCATTCCAGAGGGGGTATTACCAGTTATTCGATTTAAAAATCCAATTGGCGGTTCAGTGATTTGGCAAGATGCCGTAAAAGGTCAAATTGAAATTAGCAATGATGAGCTTGATGATTTAGTCATTGCTCGACCTGATGGAACTCCTACCTATAATTTTTGTGTGGTTGTTGATGACCTAGATATGAAAATTACTCACGTCATTCGTGGTGATGATCACGTTAACAACACCCCCCGTCAAATTAATATCATGAAAGCTCTAGGAGGAGTACCACCAGTCTATGCTCATTTACCGACAGTCTTGAATGAGTCGGGTGAAAAAATGAGTAAGCGCAATGGAGCAATGAGTGTGCGCGATTATCAAAAAGCAGGGTACTTACCAGATGCTATCCTCAATTATTTAGCTCGCTTAGGTTGGTCTCATGGTGATGCTGAAGTTTTTACGAAAGAACAGTTTGTCACTTGGTTTGATCTTGAAAGTTTGGGTAGGTCTCCGGCGCAGCACAACCCAGAAAAATTACTTTGGCTTAATCACCAATACATTCAAAATGCAGACCCAGAGCAGTTGGCCATTTCTGTAAAGCCATTTGCACATGAGTTGGGAATCGATACAGAGCGGGGTCCTGATTTTGTCCAAGTAGTATCTTTACTAAAAGATCGTGCCAATACATTAATTGAAATTGCAGAAGGTGCGAAATTATTTTATTTGCCAGCACCTACTCATAGTCCTGAACTAATAGCAGCCAATATCCCCCAAGATATTATTCCAGCAATAAGAGACCTTATTACTGCTTTAGAATCTGCCGAACATTCCAAGGCGTCTTATGGAACAGCTTTTAAAGAAGTTTTGGTGAAGCATCAGCTCAAAATGCCCGCTTTGGCAATGCCCGTTCGGTACGCTTTATTTGCTACAACCCAGACCCCCGCTATCGATGCGGTCATGGTAGTTTTAGGCAAGGAGGAGGTTCTTAAACGCCTCTCCAAGGTCTTGTAATTGACAATTTGCGCGTCTGCACAAAAATAGGATAAAATCTTGGATTGTTTTGAATGTCTTG
>JALRHB010000058.1 GCA_023253245.1 Polynucleobacter sp.
CTCGCGTGCTTGGTGTGCAGGGTTTTATTGAATCAGGTTATGTATTCTTGCCAAGTGACGCGGAATGGGTGGAGGATTTTTTGAGTGAATGTGAAAAGTTCACAGCCACCGATAGCCATAAGCATGATGACCAGGTGGATGCCTTTGTCCATTGCGTGAATGAGCTAACAAGTAATGCTAATATACTCGACATACTCTAGGATTTAATACAATGACAAAACTAAACGATGGCATAGTATCACTGGCCACCTCACTAGGACAGCGTGCAGAATCTCGCACGTTTGTTTCAGGCCGCCGCTTAACTGACAAGGTACTGACTGACCTGTACGAACAAAACTGGCTAGTAAAGAAATACATCGACACGCGCACGGCAGACATGACGCGCCTTGATCGACAGGTATTAACGCCTGACTTTGACCATGAATTGTATGAATCAGCGGCACGGCGCTTAGGTGCGTTTAAGGCACGCGAGGAAGCATTGCAGTGGTCATCATTGCTAGGCGATGCCTTGATTCTTGCTGTGACTGACAACGATAACATGCAGGAGCCGTTAGGCCAGTTTGAGCGCATCCAGCGTTTCATTGTCCTAGACAAAACCGCGTATGATTTTGAAATGCTGGATGATGACATTACAAGTGCGAACTATGGATCGCCGCGACTATACAAGATCAATGGTGACATCCTAGTACACAACAGCCGCGTATGCCGTATTGAAGCAGGCAAACGATCTATGCGTCAGAAGTTGCAACGCCTTTCAAAGTATGGCCGTTCTGACATTGAAGCCATTAAAACGCCGTTGTTTAATTACCTGACAGTCTGTGCCAACATTTTCGACATCGTGGAAGAATCAAAAAGCGATGTGCTATACATTGAGGGATTCAATCACGGTATTGCAGCAGGGCGTGAAAGCGAATACCAGACCCTAGCCGTAGCAATGAACACTATCAAGTCAAGCACGGGCGCAATGATGCTAGATGGCACTGCACGCTGGGAACAGAAAGAGCTAACCTTTGCTGGCCTTACTGACATCTGGAACCATGCACGAACCGACCTGGCAGGCGGCTGTGATGTGCCATTAACGCGATTGTTTGGCCAATCTGCTGCTGGGTTTGCTAGTGGTGCAGAGGACAACCAGAAATATTATGAAACCATTGCAAGCCTACAGGAATCGCGCCTACGTCCAATTGATGACTTCTTAGATCGTTTCATTCTGCCTGAGATTGGATTCGATGCTACAGGCTTGGATTATATCTACCCATCCATAGAGCTATCCAATGAAACGGAAAAGTCCACAATCCTAACCAATACTGTGAACGCTCTTAACACGCTGCTACAATCTGGAATCATTAATGAGGTGCAGTTTGCTAAAGAGTTGAAGTCTGCCGACCTAGTACATTTCAGTGATGAAGATATAGAAGAACTTGAGGATTTAATCAGTGAACCAACGCCAGAAGATACGTCAGCGCAAATTGCGGGCAGTGAAGCCGAGCAAACAGGCGGAAGTGTTCTACCGCAAGCAACTGCTTTCGCTCGTGGACTTAATGCAATCACTGGTACTTCGTGAGCTGCAACGTGACACCATGAATGACCATAACGGTGATGCTACCAATATGATCTTTGGGGATGCTCTATTCTCGAAAGGGGTAGAGCTTCTAGCTAAACAGATGAACCGCGCTTTGTCAGTATTGGAAGCTATGGACATTAACAGCATTGCGGCGCTTATGGCTCAAGGGTTCCTGTCACGGATGAACCGCAACAATGAGAAAAGCCTGCAATCCAATATCAGAAAAACGGTAGGCATTGACCTACAAGGCCAGATCCGCGCCGAGGGATTGGACACTGTACTCGATGTGAAGATTGCGGAAAATGTTGCACTGATCAAGTCTGTAAAAGATGAGTACAAAGAGAACATAGGTAAGCTGCTACGTGACAATGTGATGAATGGTGAACGGCCTAGTAACATTGTGACGCAGATTAAGGAGATTGGAAGCACGACTAAGAGCAGGGCGAAGCTGATAGCCAGGACTGAATCGGCAAAGATTAACACCGACATGACGCAATTAAGAAGCGAAGCATTAGGTGCAAAGCTATATGTATGGTCGGCAAGTATGGATGAGCGTACACGTAAGAGCCATGCTGTATTAGATGGCCTTACAATGCGTTTTGACGATGATACAGTATTCAGCCGTGATGGCGGCCAGACTTGGGAACCACGTAGTAAAATTGGCGGTGAAGAAATCAAGCCTGGCAAAATTTGGAATTGTAGATGTGTGATGCTGCCAATTGTGAATTTTAGTTAAAGAAAACCCCTGCTATAGGGGTTTTATTGATGGAGAATGAAAGCTAAACGGCATCCAAGTGTTTCGATTCCAATAATAGAACCCATATTTGTAAGATTCTTTTAAATACACCAATTTACCCATTGGTGTAGCATAATGCGTTGCACCTTTTGGCGCATTCGCTTTTATATCAGTTGGGTTTAACATGCCAAAACTCTCCACTTTCCACAATAATCATATCCCCGTTATCATCCTCCAGAACTGCTGATTCATCATTATTCAGGCTTGCGATGGTGTACGTGATGCCGTCATCCGTTGTTACGGTGTCGCCTAAACAATAAGGGCTTGGCTGGTACTTAACGCACCCCATACATCCATGTTCTGATTCATGGATGCAGTTTGTTATTTTACAGGTCATGGCCTTGCTCCTGTGCTTCATTAAGCAACCGCTGCAACGTCTGGCGTTCTTCCGCGCAGGCTGAATCGCAAATTGCTTGGTCGATGAATTTCTCAAAGCGTTGGTGTGCTGCTTGCTGACCAGCGCAATACATTTCATAAACCATATTCAGGATTTCGTCATTAAATCCAAATTCTGAATAAGACTTATCTCCAAAGCTAAAACCCCGGCCATCCAGCTCTTTTAAAAATTCTTGCACATCCATCACTTCACCCTCTCATAATTTCAATTAGTTTACGTTGTATATAATCCACTGCACGCGCATAACCCTGGTCATGCATTTCCGCGTTTTGTTTCCATTTTTGCCAGTATTCATCGTATTCTTTCTCTAGCTCATTGATTAAACGCTGCACTTTGAACACCCGATTCTTATTAACAGCGTCCTGGTCTTTGATTCTATAGCCGCCACGTTTGGCGTTCCTCTTTTGTTTTTCGTAGTTAGTCATACTCTACTCCGGCAACGTCACGCCACTTTCGCATGGTTTCACGATTTAAGCCTAACAGTTCGGCAGCTTTAGTATTATTGCCTTTTGTGATGCGCAGTGCATCGCTGATCAATTGGTAATAAAACTCTTTCAATGCCCGATGATGTGCATGGCCTGCGTTTTCTTTGATGAAATCTTCGAAGTTCATTCGTTGTACTTCCATTTGCGAGTTTCAACATAACCGACCTGGTGCTTCACTGGTTTGATCACTGGCTCCTGGTCAATTGGGATTAATTCCAGGCCAAACGTATCGTGTGCCAGTTGAATCCATTTACCGCACCAGTAATACGTGCCGATCTCGTCTTGCTTCATAAACGTGATGTGGCTTGTGCTGTAGATATAGTGGGTTGTACCTTCTGGGGCTTGGTCTTTTTGCATTAGTGTGGCCATTATCTATCCCACCATTTTGTATTTACTGGTTTACCGTAACGCTGTGCGTCTGTTTTGCGCTGTATGCGTTTGTTTTGCATTTCTGATAGATAGACATGCCAAACTGCCAAAAGCATCACTAGCGTGATTAGAGCGCCGATTAGGACATACATAGAATATCCTCCAAAGTTTTTACAACCATTCGATAAGAGCAAACGAGATTCCAGTCGAGCGAGCTGCCGCATTTCTGGTACTTATCGTAATACTCATTTAGTAGTTTTTTGTTGTGCTCCAACATCTCTAAAATTTCTTCTTTGGTTTTCATCTTGACGTACTCCAGTTGATAGTTGAAGTATGGCATAGGTGCATTTTGTTTGCAACTATTGGCAGCAAAAAAGACACATAATAGTCGGCGCGTAAGCGCCTCATATATATAATTAAGTATAAGGAGAATTGGCAGCAGTACATGTGGAATCTCTATACTAAATATAGGGGATTCTGCGACCAATCGATGCTATTGCAAAGCGTATAATAGGCTGTTAATATTAGCAAACACCCCACGAATAAACGCATTTCTTAGTGGTTTTTGAATCGTATGGAGTGGGGTGTTCTAATAAGCGCCTATCGTATAATGGATAATACAATGCAATTCTAGTGCATCTGATCTAGGTTCGATTCCTAGTGGGCGCTCCATATTTTGTGCTATACTTTTTGTATAGCATTTTTTAGTTTTAATCTATGAAACTACAAGACAAATCCAATTACACTAAGTTCACACTGGATGAACGCGGCTACCTGGTAACTACCGCGAAGCTGGCACGTATCGGCTCTATGGAATATCTGGGCATTGAGATCGGCAAAGAACCGAACCAAGTCTATGATGTGCATGTAACAAGTGACGACCTGTTCAATGATGCAACCATGAAATCATTCGAACACATGCCAGTCACGATTGAGCATCCAGAAGAACAGGAAGTCACGGCAGCCAACTGGGACGAATTATCCGTTGGTCATATTTCAAATATACGCCCAGACCCTACAAATGAATACTTGCTTGGTGATGTTGTGATAAACTCACCGAAAGCCATTAAATTGATTCAAGATGGCAAGGTTGAAGTGTCTTGTGGATATGATGCCGAGCTAATCGAAGATGATGGTATAATCAAAAAGGTTAATATCAAAGGTAATCACTTGGCAATCGTAGACGAAGGCCGCTGTGGTGAAAAATGCAAACTAGGTGATAGCACTATGAAAAAAACTCTAGCGGATTCGCTGCGTGGTCTTTTTAAGCCAAAACCAACGGCCAAAAAAACCACGTTAGCAGATTCTAAAAAACGACTTGCTGATGCTCAAGGCGAATATACGCAAAAACTTGCTGATCTTGCTGCATTGGTTTCATCCGATGTTCCAGTAGAAGAAAAACAGGCGGCTATTGATGCGCTGACCGCTGAATTGCAGGCGGTATCAGAAGAAATCAATTCAGTCCTGGAAGAAATCGCTTCTCTGTCTGTTGAATCGACTACTCCAACAGATCCAGTGATGGACGCAATGACACCGGAAGAAGAAGCAATGTTGGCGGATCTTGAAGCACAAATTCAAGAGAAAGACGCGAAGATTGCAGAACTTGAAACGGAACTTGCTGCACTTAAAGAAAAAGAAGCTGCTGCAACCACTGCAAATGATGCCAAGCGTTATTTCCCGAAAGTAGCAATCAAGGATTCAATGACAAGCCGCGATATGAAGCGTGCTGTGTTGGTTTCTACTGGTGCATATAACGACAAGTCAGTTCGCACGCTTAGCGATTGCGCATTAGATAGCGCATATGCTGCTGCTAAAACCGTAGCGAAGCCAGTTTCTACAATCGGTAAACAGTTACTTGGTGATACCAAACCAACTGCTAAACTTTCAGCAGCTAAAAAATTAGGGGGCAAATAATGTCTTATTTTTCAGATTGGGGCGCAAATAACGTCACTATGAAAGCGGGTTCAATTAAACGCGCTTCTAGCTCAAATGATAAAGTATGGGGCGAAGTAAACCTTACTTCTGACGACATCGCATACGGTACTTTCGTTGCAGTCAATGCAAACGGTGGCATCAAGAAAATTTCAGCAAGCACTGACCTTGTGCATGGTATCGTGGTTCGTGACATTTACGCGAATGATGCAGCACCAAATGACAAGACTGTAAACGTAGGCCATTTCTCGCATGGCGACTGTGTTGTGGCTCAAGGCGTTGACGGTGTGACGTTTGCACGCGGTGAAAAGGTTTATGTGGTTCCAACTGGCGCTGATGCTGGTAAAGTTACAAACGTAGCTGAGGACATGATTGATCTTGGTTACTGGGTTGAGGAAGTAAGCGCGGGCAACGACTGCGTAGCTATCACTCTTGGTTATACTCAAACCGTACTTAATGCGGTTCCTTAAGGAGAATTATTAGATGGCTATTGAAGCAGGCGTTTACGAATCGGTACTAGCAGAAGCGTTGGGTGAACGTGACCAACAATTGCAAGAGACCGTATTACCTGAAATTAATATTGGCGAAGCATTGCCGATTGATGAAACCCTACAGTTCGGTCTTGAGTTTGTAGATTTTGGCGTTGTGGATGTTGTAGGCAGCATCAAAGACGGCATCATTGGTAACAAGACCAACAGCTTAAAAACCATTGATTCAGACATCACTTGGTACAAAGCACCAGTGGCACAATGGGCTAAAGCTGCAACATGGACACAGCAAGAAATCGAGAAAATCGAGCGTCTTGGAATTGATGTAGTTCGTACTAAGCAGGACAACCTATACGCAAACGCAGAAGCGACCTTGCAGTATGTAGGTTATTTAGGCCATGCAGACGTTAAAGGACAGGAAGGTCTTTTGACTGGTTCACAAGTCCAATTGATCACTGATACTTCCGGCAAAACCATTGGTCAGATGACGCCAGATGAGTTTGTAGCGTTTGTTCTTGCAAACTATACAGCGGCATGGGCTAAGTCTGGTTATCGAATTCAGCCTACGCATATCGCTATGGATGCCGAAGATTTCATGATTGCAATGGGCAAATTCGGTGATGGCGCTGTTGTTGGTCTGGATCTATTGCCAGTATCAGCAATGGACAAAATCATGGCTTCTTTGCGTAAAGCATCAGGCAATGACAACTTTAACGTGACTTTCGTTAAGGTTCCATCTAACTACGCTCAAGGTATTGCAACTGGTAAAACACGTATGGCGATTTACGTCTATGACGCGCAATATGTTGAAATGAAAGTTCGTATGCCTGAACTATTGCCAGTGCGTCAGCGTGACTTGATGACTTATGAATCTGGTTATCGCTCGGCATTTGGTGGTGCAATGTGGAAACAACCACAATCTGCAATCTATGTAGATTACCTATCTACCGTATAATTTAGAAGCATAAGAAAGCCTCACTTCGGTGGGGTTTTTTATTGCTTTATGATTGCAAATAAAATATGATGATTGCATAACTTACTTGGAGTAGTGGATATGTTGATTAGCGGGAAAGAAGCATTGATTGCGTTGGCGGGGGTTTTATGACTTGGTCAATTGATATAACACCGCTAAATGATTTGAAGAAGCATGAAGTTGGTGGGGATTGTTGGTGCAATCCAGAGTTAAACGAAGATGGTGTGTGGATCCATAATTCTTTAGATAACCGAGAACTCACAGAGGGTAAGCCACATGCCTGAGTTTAGTAAAAAGTTTATTCGCGATTGCTATGGTAGTGAACCAATACCGGAAGGTGCAATTTTTTATAAGAAAAGATCAGATGTTAAGCGCATGGGTTTTTATAAAAATATTGGTGATATGTGGTTTGCTTGGATATTTACTAAATGGGTTTACATCAAAAAGAAGCCCAAAGCACTAAAGGAAATTTATAACGATTCCTTTGGGGATGATAAACCAGTCAAGAAAGATGGGGTGTGGTTATGAGCAAATTGATTAGCGGTAAAGAGGCTTTCATGGCGCATCTGGATGGTGAGTCTGTTCAGTGGCGCGATAGAAATTATGATTGGAATGACTGGAGTGAGCATACATCATGGTGTTCAGAAGCATTGCTTTCTAGTCATTACCAATTCCGCCTTAAACCTCGCACCATCACAATCAATGGGATTGAAGTTCCTGCGCCTTTTGAGCCTGAAAGTGATCAAGAATATTGGATTCTATCTGAGAGTTATTACAGCAATGATGGTTATAAATTGATGCTGCCAGACCGCCAGCAGCCAAAAATAGCTTATGGAGCATGGCGCACAGAAGAAGAAATCAAACAAGTCGTTGCAGCGTTGCGGAGTGTATTTAAATGAAGTGGCTCTTACTGGTTCTAGCTTTCTCACACGATGGCAATGTGTCAATCATTAAACAATTTACAGGCACGGAAGCACAGTGCTTTGCAAAAGAGGAAGAAATCTCTAGCTTAGATGGTACAAGTGATGACCAGGTGAAGGAATAT
>JALRHB010000059.1 GCA_023253245.1 Polynucleobacter sp.
AAATATATCCACAAGCAGTTGATACTGCCATCGCTTGCGCAGCTGATTCAGCAGCATATTTTGATTTACTCTTTGCTTGATTCTTAGCTACCCAGAGCTCGCCAAGTTTTTGCATAGCAGGTAAATGGGTGAAGCCATCCGTTCTACAGCGTTGCACTCGCCCACCCTCATGATCAATAGAGATTAGCACATCGGGGCGCAGTTTTTTAATTTCAGCAGTGAGCTTAGAAAGCTGTTTACGATTAGAAAAATTTCTACCAAATAAAATTACGCCACCAGTAAGTGGGTGCAAGATACGGCGACGATCTTCTGAATTTAACTCAAGACCCACAACATCTAAAGTAATTGGGCCTGGGTTCATCGTCACTTTACTCATGTATTCCTCGGTATATAGGTAAGGTATTTCTTTGCTTATTTATTTGCGCTAACTTTGTTCGTTTATCTTTGTGTAACGATGACATGGGCAATTGCCATCTCTTGCTCATCACTGACCGTAACATGGGCTTGCCAGTTTCTTTCTTGCATAAACTCGGCCAAAGCACCCAAATAGGAAATAACTGGTTTACCACTGGGTTCATTTAGGGTTTGCAGCGAGCGCCAAGTCATTGGCATTCTCATACCTAAACCAATTGCCTTTGAAAAAGCCTCTTTGGCTGCAAAACGGCTAGCCAAAAAGGCAATACCCCGCTTGTGGTTTCTGGCTAGGCGATTTTTGAAAACTAACATCTCGTCTGGTCCTAGTATTTTTTCAGCAAGGCGACCATTCGTGCGATCGTAAGCAGCTTGAAGCCGCCCAATCTGCAAGATGTCTGTTCCAATGCCAATGATCATTTTATATTGATGATTTCAGTTTGATGAGAGAGCGCTCGCTCTAGCATGCGTCATCAGGGCTTTCATATCAATAATTGCTTTTTGCCAACCCTTAAATAAAGCCTGCGCAACAATCGCATGCCCAATATTGAGTTCCGAGAGCTCAGTAATTGCGGCAATCGGCATCACATTACCTTCGTGCAAACCGTGTCCAGCATTCACTCGTAAACCAATACTCCTTCCAAATTGAGCAGCCTTACGAATTCGCTCCAGTTCTTGAGCTTGCTGTTCTGCCAAGAGATCCGAATAACGACCTGTGTGTAACTCAATAACGGTGGCACCAGCTTCCTTAGCCGCCTGAATTTGTTTTTCTTCGGGATCAATAAATAGTGACACACGGATACCCGCATTCTTTAATTGAGCAGTAGCAGCTTTGACGTCCTCAAAGTGCCCCAACACATCCAAACCACCCTCAGTTGTAACCTCTTCCCGCTTTTCTGGGACAAGACAAACATCATGAGGCTGGACTCTACAGGCAATATTAATCATCTCGGGAGTAACGGCGCACTCTAGGTTCATTCGAGTCTGTATAAGTGGTCTTAATGCCAATAAATCAGCGTCCTTAATATGGCGGCGATCTTCACGTAGATGCAAAGTAATTAGGTCCGCGCCAGCCTTCTCGGCCAGATGCGCTGCCTTGAGAGGATCTGGATACACGGTGCCTCGGGCATTACGTAAAGTGGCCACATGATCGATGTTAATGCCAAGCTCAAGCTTTGATTGGGTATTCATGTGACTAGGTTACTAGATTTTTTTTAGATCAATCAAAATCTGACGGGTTGTCAGAACCTGATCTTGCAGATGTAAGCCGAGCAAGAAACGCATGAGCTGCTTGCTCTCGGACAGGGTTTGAGGATCCGAAAAATCACCTGCAGCAATAGCCAATAGCGACCGACCGCTCAATACTGGCCAATGCCCCGGATCATCATCTTGAGCAGGCCTTACACCTCGCTCTGGTTGATAGACATACTGCTCATCAGAATTTGGAGCTTGATTTGTTTCCACACAACGATCCAGCGCTGCAGCATATCCAGTCTCCTGTAGGAGGGCTAATTCAAAGGGACGCAGAATCTCTTCCAAGCCTTTAGATTCAAACTCTAGATTGGATAAAGCAAATATAGTGTTGGTGTAATGATCGTAGAGCTTTTCGTATTCATCTTCACGAGCCAAAAATTTCACCAATAGCTCGTTGAGATAAAAACCACACAAAAGTGCGTCCCCAACTAGTGATGGAGTACCACCCACCCACTCTGACTTTGTTAAGGTGCGCAACTCAGACTTGCCGCTCCAAGAGACCAATAGAGGCTGAAAGCGTTGCAGAACTGGTCGTAATGTCGAATGTGGACGCTTGGCACCCTTAGCAATTAAGGCCATTCGACCATACTGCCGGGTAAAAACGTCCAGAATTAAGCTAGTTTCCTTATAAGGAATGCTGTGCAATACAAACGCAGGCTCGTCAGCAACACGAATCGAAGCCATAAATAATTACTCTAGCCCTTGCGCCCGCAACTCAGCACGGTCATCGGCCCAACCGCGCTTTACTTTAACCCAAGTCTCTAAAAAGACTTTGCCATCAAACAGCTTTTCCATATCGATGCGAGCATCCGTTGAGATCTTTTTCAGACGCTCGCCTTTTTGACCAATAATCATAGCCTTATGGCTATCGCGATCTACTAATATTGTTGCAGCGATACGACGCATCTTGCCGTCCATCTTGAACTGATCAATGACAACGGTGCTAGTGTATGGGAGCTCTTCTCCAGTAAAGCGAAATACTTTCTCACGCAGAATTTCAGAAGCTAAGAAACGCTCACTTCTGTCTGTAATCGTTTCGCCATCGTAGACTGCTGGCGCTTGCGGCAGATAAGCCTCTAATACATCTAAAAGCCTTTCAATATCATCGCGGCTTTTTGCGCACATTGGCACAATTTCAGCAAACTCACACTGTTGATCCTCATGACCACCAAGCTTATTCCAAGGTTGACTCATCTCTTTCATAAAATTGAGTAATGCCTGATCACGCTCGGATGGTGATTCAAAACGACTATTAAATAAGTCCAATTTATTTAATACCAGCACTACTGGCAAATCAGCAGGAAGTAAGCGCAAAACCTTTTTATCATCTTCACCGAAATAACCAGCCTCGACTACAAAGCAAGCCACATTGACATCCTGCAAAGCTGTGGTCACTGTGCGGTTCAAGGCTTTGTTCAATGTATTCATCAAGCGAGTTTGAAAACCGGGTGTATCAATAAAGATAAATTGCGCATCTTCCCGATTTTGAATACCCATAATGCGGTGACGCGTGGTTTGCGCTTTTCGAGAGGTAATGCTGATCTTTTGACCCACTAGAGCATTTAATAAGGTTGACTTGCCCATATTGGGTCGCCCAACAATGGCGATAGTGCCGCATCTAAACACGATTAGCCCTTCAGCTTAAGATTTAACTGCTCTTCGGTCGATACTTTATTTGCAGCTTTCTTCTTTGCTGACCGAGTTTTTTTGGGTTTACCTAACTCTTGAGGCAAAGCTTTTAATACTGCAATCAAGGCTAATTTAGCTGCTGCCTGCTCAGCTGCCCGTCTCGAAGAGCCATCACCCTTCACGATTACCTTCAAGCTAGGTATTAAGCATTCCACTTCAAATTGCTGATTATGAGCGGCACCACTTGTACCAATCACGTTATAGGTCGGTAATGCAAGCTGATAGCTCTGTAGACACTCTTGTAATAAGGTCTTATCGTCTTTACCAAGCGTCTTGGGATCAACGTTAGCCAAAATAATGGAATACAGTTTTCGTAAGCAACTCTTGGCAGAATCAAAACCGCCGTCTAAGAAAATTGCACCAGCTACCGCCTCGAGGGTATCGGCTAGTATCGATGGTCGACGAAATCCTCCACTCTTGAGCTCGCCCTCACCTAAACGCAAATAATCAGACAGCGAAAGGGTTTGAGCGATTTCATATAAAGCTTGTTGCTTTACCAAATTAGCACGCACACGAGAAAGATCACCTTCATCTAAATCTGAATACCGCTCGTAAAGCATTTCTGCCACAACACAATTGAGAATCGAGTCGCCTAAAAATTCAAGGCGTTCATTGTTCTTTTTGCTATGGCTACGATGCGTTAATGCCTGATGGAGCAACTCTGGCTTTTTAAAGGTATAGCCAAGTCTCGCTTGCAAAGGTGCAGTTTCAATGACGGCGCGAGCGTTCATTTTCTACTCGAAGCCACCAATGCGGCCAAGGTTACCTAAATTTAGCCAGACAAAAAAAGCTCTGCCCACAATATTTTTATCAGGCACAAAACCCCAGTAACGTGAGTCTGCACTGTTATCTCGGTTATCACCCATCGCAAAGTAATGCCCAGGTGGGACCGTGCAGGTCAGCCCAGCATTTTGGTATTGGCAATTTTCAAAACCTGGAAAACGCTCCGAGGGGAAACTACCTGCTGGTCGATCAGGATCATTAAGAATGTCATGCTTATTACCGCCAAGATCCGCAGGGAAGGTCTCTATGTAGCGTTTGGCATAGCGCATATTTTCCGGATCAAGATAGGATTCGCCACCACTGTACTGTAGGGGCTGCCCATTAACCGTTAAACGCTTATCTTGATACTGAATAGTATCGCCAGGCAAAGCAACTATTCGCTTGATGTAATCAATTGATTCATCGCGAGGATAGCGAAATACTACAACGTCACCACGTTTAGGTGCGCCAATATCAATCACTTTTTTATTGATAACTGGCAAACGAATGCCATAAGTAAATTTATTGACCAATATAAAATCGCCAATTTGCAGCGTAGGGATCATAGATCCAGATGGAATCTTAAATGGCTCGGCAATGAATGAACGCAATAAGAAAACCGCGCAAATCACCGGGAAAAATCCTGCGGTGTACTCTAACCACAGCGGCATACGTTCAACGCCATCGGCACGTCGTTGTGGCGCAAAGTAAAAGCGGTCAGCCAGCCAAGCGATACCAGAAACTACCACCAAGATAAATAAAATTAGCGCGAAGTTCATTATTCATCTACCTGCAAAATAGCCAAGAAAGCCTCTTGTGGAATTTCTACATTACCTACTTGCTTCATGCGCTTCTTACCTTCTTTTTGCTTCTCTAACAACTTGCGCTTACGTGAGATATCCCCTCCGTAACATTTCGCTAATACATTTTTACGTAATGCTTTGACATTTTCACGCGCAACAATATTGCTACCAATTGCCGCTTGAATAGCAACGTCAAACATTTGGCGTGGAATTATTCCGCGCATCTTAGCAACTACTTCGCGACCTCGATGCTGGCTATTACTTCGATGCACGATGACTGACAAGGCATCAACGCGGTCACCATTAATCAAAATATCAACTTTCACCACGTCGGCTGGGCGATATTCTTTGAATTCATAATCCATAGAAGCGTAGCCACGCGAGATAGACTTCATCTTGTCAAAGAAATCCAAGACAATTTCAGCCATAGGCAATTCATACGTAAGTTTGACCTGGCGACCGAGATAACTCATGTCCATCTGAATACCGCGCTTGCCAACGCATAAAGTAATAATTGAGCCAACATACTCTTGTGGCATGTATAAATTGACTGTCACGATAGGCTCAAGAATCGTATTGATCTTGCTAGCTTCTGGCATCTTCGATGGGTTATCCACCATGACCACTGAGCCATCAGATTGCTCTACCTGGTAAACCACTGTTGGTGCAGTGGTAATAAGGTTCATACCGTACTGACGCTCTAGACGCTCCTGCACAATCTCCATGTGCAATAAACCTAAGAAGCCGCAACGGAAACCAAACCCAAGCGCTTGTGACACTTCAGGCTCGAATAAGAGTGAGGCATCGTTTAATTGCAACTTCTCTAAAGATTCTCGCAACTGATCGTATTCGCTAGATTCAACCGGATAGAGCCCTGCAAAAACTTGTGGCTTAACCTCTTTAAAACCCGGTAGTGGTTCTGATGCGGGCACCCTTCCTTGTTGACCTGGAGAGTGAGTCAGCGTATCGCCAACCTTAGCTGCTTTTAACTCTTTAATTCCGGCAATCACAAAGCCTACTTGACCTGCTGTTAACTCAGAGCGATCGACAGACTTTGGACTAAAGACACCTACATGCTCGACTAAGTGGCTAGACCCATTGGCCATTAAGGTGATTTTTTCTTTGGGTTTTAAGGTGCCGTTCACTAAACGCACCAGCATCACTACGCCAACATAGTTATCAAACCATGAATCAATAATCAGCGCCTGTAATGGATCAGCGGGATTACCTTTTGGTGGAGGTACGCGAGCGATCATTTCTTCAATAACATCCTCGACGCCCATACCGGTCTTAGCAGAACAAGTTACCGCCTCAGACGCATCAATACCAATCACATCTTCGATTTCTTTTTTGGCACGCTCTGGATCGGCTTGAGGCAAATCAATCTTATTAAGTACTGGAACAACCTCAACACCCAACTCCAACGCCATATAGCAGTTAGCAACAGTTTGCGCCTCAACACCCTGACTAGCATCAACAACTAAGAGCGCACCCTCACATGCCGATAAAGAACGACTAACTTCATAAGAGAAGTCAACATGCCCTGGGGTATCGATTAAATTGATGTTATATGTCTTTCCATCCCTCGACCTGTAGGTTAAGGCGGCAGTTTGCGCTTTGATGGTGATTCCACGCTCGCGCTCAATATCCATTGAGTCCAGCACTTGAGCTTCCATCTCTCGATCAGAAAGTCCACCACATAACTGAATAATGCGGTCAGCCAAGGTTGATTTGCCGTGATCGATATGGGCGATGATAGAAAAATTGCGGATTAAATCCATAGCGTCTTATTTGATCTCTAAAAAACGCCTTGTCAGAACGCACCACGATGATGCGCTGCAAAAAGTCGTCTTAGACGAGATTGTAATGGGTGGCGCCAAAATAGCGCCAAACCCATTTTTTCCGCTTAAAAAGCAAGGTTTTAGCTTATTTTGGCCTGACGGGGATGACCATTGTGCTATCGGCTCGACGCACAAAAACAGGGACTGCTTTATTGGCATCCAAGGATTTCACTACGGCCTCAAATTGCTTAATTCCAGTGATGTCAGTATCGCCAATGCGCACAATCACATCACCGGGCCGCACCCCTGCGCGCGCTAAGGTGCCGTCACCCAATCCAGTAACTTCAACACCACCTCGGATATTCAATTCCCGCTTTTTAGCATCATTGAGCTCTGAAACAATCACCCCCCTCGTGGTGGCAGTCTTGCCATTAGACCCGGGGGTCTCCGACCTTTTGACTGCCGCCTGACTAGAGTCAGTGTCGGCCACAGTCACCATTAAATCTTTGGTGGAGCCCTTACGCCACACCTGCACCATAACGCTTGTTCCGGGTTTAGTTTCGCCGACAACTCTTGGTAAATCAGTCGATTTAGCAATATCACGGCCATTAAAACTCAAGATGATGTCGCCAGATTCAATGCCACCTGAAGCCGCAGGACCACCAGGCTCGACATTACGAACATAGGCGCCGCGAGGCTTGCCAAGCCCTAAACTTTCGGCAACCTCTTTAGTCATCTCTCCTAGAGCCACACCTATACGACCACGAGTCATCTTGCCATTGGTGCGAAGCTGATCCGCGACTCGCATTGCCTCATCAATCGGAATAGCGAAGGAGATTCCCATGTATCCCCCAGAACGACTAAATATTTGCGAGTTAATCCCAATGACTTGACCAGCTGTATTGAGCAAAGGGCCACCTGAGTTACCAGGATTAACGGCTACGTCAGTTTGGATAAAGGGCAAATAATCACCGGTCTCGCGCTGCTTGGCGCTCACGATGCCGGCCGTGACGGTGTTCTCCAAGCCGTAAGGCGAGCCAATCGCCATCACCCATTCACCCACTTTCAAGCGCTTGGCATCTCCCGTCGACACAGGCGTCAAACCCTTGGCGTCGATCTTGACCAGCGCCACATCGGTGCGCGTGTCAGCGCCGACGAGTTTGGCTTTGAATTCTCGCTGGTCTGGC
>JALRHB010000005.1 GCA_023253245.1 Polynucleobacter sp.
CAAGAAGGCTTTAGTTTCTGAAAAGCAGCCTTCAGGCGAATTTGTGGCGCCCGAGCAGTTGGCTGCCCTGGCGGTTTTCTTGTGTGGACCGGATGCGTCCGAGGTGCGAGGGGTGGCCTGGAACATGGATGGCGGCTGGACAGCTCAGTAATTACCTCACGGGGCTCAGCAAGACTGGCCCCTTTTTTCGTCGCAAAACAAAATTGCCAGAATCGACTATAGTGGATGCGGATAAGGCTTATAAGCCTAGTTTTTAATCTACCTTATAAGGAAAATAACTATGGAACACACATTACCCCCACTGCCATATGCATTAGATGCACTTGCTCCATTTATTTCAAAAGAAACGCTTGAGTACCACTATGGCAAGCATCATCAAACTTATGTTACTAATCTCAATAATTTGATTAAAGCTACTGAGTTTGAAAACGCTAGTTTAGAAGAGATTGTTAAAAAATCTTCTGGCGGTGTTTTTAATAATGCTGCACAAGTATGGAATCACACTTTCTATTGGAATAGTATGAAGCCAAACGGTGGCGGTGCGCCAACTGGTGCTCTGGCAGATGCGATTAATGCAAAGTGGGGATCCTTTGATAAATTTAAAGAAGAGTTCACTAAGTGTGCAGTAGGCACTTTTGGTTCTGGTTGGGCTTGGCTAGTTAAGAAGGCTGATGGTACTCTCGATCTCGTATCCACTAGCAACGCTGCGACACCATTGACAACAGATGCTAAGCCATTAATGACATGTGATGTTTGGGAGCATGCGTATTACATCGATACTCGTAATGCACGCCCTAAATACCTCGAGAATTTCTGGAACTTAGTGAATTGGGATTTTGCTAGCAAGAACTTTGCTTAATTATTAGTTTTGTTGACATAACCCACCTCATGTCATCGATCTTTACTTCATTGGGGCGCACAGTCTTAGCTGGCTTTGTGCTCCTTGTATTGATTCTATTGGCCCTAGGCTCAAACTTGACCTCGGTTGAGTTGCCGTTTTTGTTCCGTTGGATTCATGTGATGGTTGGCATGATGTGGGTAGGTTTGCTCTGGTACTTCAATTTTGTCCAGATCCCTGCAATGGCTAAAATTCCGGATGAGCAAAAGCCAGCTATTACCAAAGTGATTGCTCCCACGGCGCTGTTTTGGTTCCGCTGGTCTGCGTTATTAACGGTAGTGAGCGGTTTGTTCTTGGCGGTATTAAATGGCTACGCCCATCAAGCTTTTACTTTGCAGCCACCATTTCGCGCTATTGGATTGGGGATGTGGATCGCTCTGTTTATGGCATTTAATGTTTGGTTCATTATTTGGCCTAACCAGAAAAGGGCTCTTGGCATTGTTACGGTTCAGCCAGAAGTTAAAGCAAAGTCAGCTCGATTGGCAATGTTAATTTCTCGATTCAATACCATGCTGTCAATTCCAATGCTCTTCTTGATGGTTGCGCAAACGCATAACCTTACTTGGTTTGCTATTGTTTAATCCTTAGACTGACCCCATTACTGCAGTAGTCAATTAAAAAGCCCGCAACAGCGGGCTTTTTAATACCTCTGCATATTTCAGCAAAGAGATGATTGATTCAGATAAGAGCAGGCAACTCTTTAGTTAGCGCTGCACGTTGTGCTGTGGCAGGGCCCAATAGCGCAAAGCCAAGAAGCTTGCCATCAGGAGATTTGAAGAGTGCCTGAACTCCTCCGTCAGCTGAGGAGACGGCCCACTGTCCATTAGCCCCATTGGGCGGCGGAGAAACAATGGTAGGCAGTGCAGGGGTCTTGACCATGACAGGCATCGCTGGATAAGTAAGTAAGGTCTCTTGCCCCAAGAGGGTTGGGGCTAATGCTCTGGCGGCTTGCATGATTGGCATGATGTATGGAAGCACTAAACCATCTACTTCTGCACAATCACCAATTGAAAAGATGTTTTGGATATTCGTTTCTAGCTTGCGATCCACTTGAATTCCATGGCCCGTTTTAATGCCAGCTTTTTGAGCTAATTCTAGGCGGGGCTTAAGACCTACAGCAGAGAGAAATACATCACAAACTATTACCTCGCTATTTTCTAGGGTAATTGCAATACCATCGGCTGTTTTATCAATAGACCTCACTGTGGTGCCAAGGTGCCACCGTATGCCAGCCTCACCTAATTTATCTTGCAGCACCTGTGATGCTTCCGATGGAAGGAGTCGACCAAGGATTTGGGGAGCAAGGTCGATCACATCCACTTCATAAGAGGCTATGGCGAGATCATTTGCAAATTCACAACCAATTAAGCCAGCTCCAAGAATTGCTATCCTCTTTTTCCCGGCGATGGCTTGACGAAACTTTGCGTAGTCTTCCAAGTCATTCACGCTAATAGTACTATCGATCGCATTGCCCTGTAACGGTAGGCGAATCTGATCCGCCCCTAAGCAAAGTACTAATTTGGAATATGAGACTGGTCCTTTAGACGTTGTGATGAGTTGATCTTTGCTATCGATTTCATGTACTTCAGTATTGCCCAAAATATTGATTGCTAACTGCTCCGCCATGCTCTGTGCATTCATGGAAATGAGCTGCTCTGCATTTTTATTGCTCGCAAGAGCGGTAGATAGCATGGGCTTTGAGTAAGAGTAGCCTGGTTCACGGGTTATTAAGGTGATTGGCACTTGCTTGTCTAGTTTGCGAATCTCGCGGACAGTGGTAAAGCCCGCCATGCCACTACCAATAATGACAATATCTGGCGCAGATTGATTGGCTTGAGTCATGTTGGGCCTCTAGTAAATTGAATTGAGAATTGATTTGGATATAGCTTTGCTTGAATAAAATGAATTATGTAATCATTTACTTAATTTGGAATGCTATTATTTATCTAATAATTAGATTATAGGGATGAATTCAAACGATGGCTGCGCTTCCGTCACTTCGTCAATTACGCTACTTTGTTGCAATTGCTCATGAATTGAACTTTACGCGGGCAGCAGAGGCATGTTTTGTTGGTCAATCTACCTTAAGTGCTGGGCTTAAAGAGCTTGAAGATAGCCTGGGTGTTCGTCTAGTCGAAAGAGATCGACAAAATGTTGCTATCACTCCGATAGGTCTTGAGGTATTAGAGAGGGCTAAGGCCATACTGGCAGCATCAGAAGATTTGGTGGAGCATGTGCTTGATGCTGGTAAGCCAATGTCGGGAACGGTACGTCTTGGGGTAATTCCGACGATTGCACCTTTTTTATTGCCCGATGTATTGCCTGATATTAGGGAGCGTTTTCCCAATTTAAAAATTGCTTTGCGCGAAGATCTTACAGCCAATCTATTGGCTAGGCTTGCTGAGCATCAACTGGATTTCATTCTAATTGCCTTGCCTTATGAAACTCCAGGTTTATTGGTAAAAGAATTATTTAATGACGAGTTTTGGTTGGTTGCTCGCGAGGATGATCCTGCGCTAAAAGGCAAAGAAATTCATTTGCCAGCAAAGATGGCTGATCGTTTGCTCTTATTGGAGGAGGGGCATTGCCTGAGAGATCACACTCTGCAATCTTGTAAACGGACTGATATCAAAAACGCTCATGGCATGGAGGCCACGAGTTTATTGACACTCCTTCAGATGGTGGAGTCAGGCATGGGCATTGCATTACTTCCAGAAATGGCGATCAAAGGCGGTCTGTTGAATGGCAGTACCCTAGTAGCTCGGCCACTTGCGCCTCCAGCACCAAAAAGAACCATTGCCTTGGTTGCGCGGGCATCGACTACTCATTTAGAAGAATTTGAAATGCTTGCAGAGAGTATTGAAGGGCGCTTTAAATCTGCCCCAAGAATTACCCGCGGGGGACGAAAAAGTTTTCCAAAGGGATGAGATTCAGCAAAAATTAATTATCTTTGCTACAGTTGCTTTGCCATCAATTTGATATGTCAATAAGGAAAGAGTTATATGTCCGGTAAAGAGATCATGTTTACCCCTGTGAAATTGGGTGCCATTGAATTGAGCAATCGCCTGGTAATGGCTCCTTTAACGAGAATGCGCGCTATTGATCGAGATGTCCCAAATCCCTTGGCAAAGACTTACTATTCTCAAAGGGCCGGAGCAGGATTAATTATTAGTGAAGCAACACAAATCTCCTCTTTAGGAAAAGGATATCCAGCTACGCCTGGTATTTACTCTGCTGAGCAAACGGCTGCCTGGAAAGAGATTGTTGATGCAGTCCATGCTAAGGGCGGCAAAATGGTTGCTCAACTTTGGCATGTGGGACGCATTTCTCATTCTTCGCTCCACCCTGAACAAGGACTACCAGAGGCCCCTTCAGCAATAGCTCCAATGGGTCAAACTTATGGCGCTGATTGGAAATTGCATGATTATGAAACCCCGAAAGCGATGTCTTGGTAAGACATTAAACGACTCCTAAATGAATTTAAGGTCGCTGCGCAAAATGCAAAATTAGCAGGCTTTGACGGTGTAGAAATTCATTCGGCAAATGGCTATTTGTTAGATCAGTTTTTGCAAGATAAGACTAATCAGCGTAATGATCAATATGGTGGCTCAATTGAAAATCGTTTGCGATTATTGGGCGAGGTAATTGAATCAGTGTCCGAGGTGTTCTCATCTGATCGCATTGGTGTGCGCTTATCGCCCTATGGAAGTTTTAATGATATTGGGGATAGTGATCCAGTCGAATTATTTAACGCAGCGATTAAAAAACTGAATACCTATCATCTAGCCTATCTCCATATGATTGAGCCGCGCTCTAGCACCGCGGGCGGAAATGACCAGCTTGATACTAAAGCGCCGATCACTTCTGAAATATTTAGATCGGCTTATCAGGGAAAGTTCATTAGTGCTGGCGGCTACGATCAAGCGATGGGTGAGGCTGTATTGGAGGCTGGTTTAGCAGATGCGGTTGCCTACGGACGTTTGTATATTGCCAATCCTGATTTGGCTGAGCGTTTTAAGCAAGGGGCCAAACTCAATGCCTATAATCGGTCCACATTCTATGGTGGAGGCGAGGCTGGATACACAGATTACCCCGCACTTTAGATTGCTGATACGCTCAAGACTTGAGGCTTCTCTCAGGAGGGGGAACCTCATTTTTTATCTTCGGGATCTTTGAGAAGATCATATTGGTTGGCAATTACTAGAAGAGCGATAGAGGCGCAACCCATCGCAAAAAACTCCCATTGATGTAGCATGGCAGTACCAATGACCGTCATGAGAATGGTCCAAGCTACGGCCATCTTCGCTTTTTTGCTTAGCGGTTTCATAAGTATTGAATGTAACAGTGATTGAGACGGAAAATCTTTAGAAGGTTCCTGGATACAAGATGTCCTTGCTTACATTTTGAATATCGCGATGCCCAGTAAATGCCATAGTGATATCGAGTTCTCGATGAATAATCTCAAGACATTTGGTAACACCAGCTTCACCCATTGCCCCTAATCCATAGAGGAATGGACGACCGATCATGGTTCCTCGTGCGCCAAGAGCCCACGCTTTGAGAACATCTTGACCGGAACGAATACCCCCATCCATCCATACTTCGATATCTTTGCCAACCGCATTCACAATCCCAGGTAGTGCCTGAATACTTGAGATAGCACCATCTAATTGACGCCCGCCATGGTTTGAAACAATTAGCGCATCTGCCCCGGTATTAGCTGCTCTGCGCGCATCTTCCTCATCTAGGATTCCCTTAATTATTAGCTTGCCTCCCCAGAGTTTCTTAATCCATTCCACATCATCCCAGCTTAAACCTGGATCAAATTGTTCGGCTGTCCAAGAGGAGAGTGATGACATATTACCCACACCGGTGGCGTGACCCACAATATTGCGGAAAGTTCTGCGTGGGGTCATTGCCATGCCCATACACCAGCGCGGTTTTGTCATCATGTTAAGGATGTTGGGGATAGTGAGCTTTGGTGGTGCTGATAGACCGTTCTTAAGGTCTTTATGACGTTGCCCCAGAATTTGTAGGTCTAGGGTCAGAACCAGAGCTGAACATTTTGCAGCCTTGGCACGCTCGATTAATCGCTCGATAAATCCACGATCTTTCATGACATATAGCTGAAACCAAAAAGGCTTGGTAGTACGTTCTGCAACATCTTCAATCGAGCAAATACTCATTGTGGATAAACAAAATGGCACGCCAAATTTCTCGGCAGCGCGCGCCGCTAAAATTTCACCATCGGCATATTGCATTCCTGTCAAGCCAGTTGGTGCCAACGCTACCGGCATAGCTACCTCTTGGCCAACCATGGTGGTTTTGGTAGTGCGATTAGTCATATCAACAGCAACCCGTTGACGTAATTTAATTTTCTGAAAGTCAGACTCATTCGCACGATAGGTGGATTCTGTCCATGAACCAGAATCGGCATAGTCATAAAACATCTTAGGTGTGCGTTTTTGGTGCAGTACCCTGAGGTCTTCAATATTTGTAATGATCGTCACAAAAATCCTTTAATTCTTTGCTTTATGGCCATTAGGACATGGCTGTCAGTCATTCATGAAAGCTCTATCTTAGCAATACCAGACATTTGTTTCTACAATGCAAGTTGAGCGCCTATTTAGAGCTCTAGACAGTGATTTATTCTCAAATCGTAACTTTATGCCTCAATTAGCGTTTCCTACCATTTTGTATCTTTTAGCTGCAACCGCTTTATGGGCGGGTAATGCTGTTGTGGGCAGATTATTGGTTGGAAGTGTTTCCCCAATCACTCTAAGCGCAGTCCGCTGGGGGCTTGCTGCATTCATCTTGCTCCCTTTGGGTTGGCGGGTCTTTAGGCCAACCAGCGCGCTTTGGCATAACAAAAAGCGATTTCTGATTTTGGGCCTTTTAGGTGTGGGTAGCTACAACGCTCTTTTATATTTGGCCCTGCAGACTTCTACTGCAATTAATGTCACCTTGATTGGCGCGAGTATGCCAATTTGGATGCTTTTTATCGGCGCAGTTTTTTATGAGACCAAGCCGGGCTTGTTGCAATTGGCGGGAGCCATCGTCTCATTAGTCGGAGTGACGATTGTTTTGACTCGAGGAGAATTGTTGAGTTTACTCACCATGGAGATGGTTGCTGGTGACTTGTTTATTATGCTGGCCACGATCTTGTGGGCGTTCTATAGCTGGATGCTCAGTCGCCCTGGTAGTAGCACTGAAAAGCAATGGCCTTGGGCTGAGTTTTTGTTGGCACAAGTGATCATTGGTTTTTTGTGGACTATGCTTTTTGAGGGTGTTGAGGTTGTGGGTGGTTATGCCTTTATTGAGCTCAATTCTTGGACCATTTCCATGATCATTTTTATAGCAATTGGCCCATCACTAATTTCTTATCGATTCTGGGGCTTGGGTGTAGCTGGGGCGGGGCCAACCGTTGCCGCTTTTTTCGCAAACCTCATTCCCTTATTCACCGCATTACTTTCTGGCTTCATTTTGGGCGATCCACCTCAGCTTTTTCATGCGCTGGCATTTGCCTTGATTGTGCTCGGAATTTTGGTCTCTTCTAGAAAGAAGTAGGGATATAGCGCTCTGAGGCCCCCAAAAGGCCATAATTTGGGTACTTTTTAATGAGAGAGCACTAAAAAGCTTCTAAATCAGTATCATTTAGGGCTAATCACATGATTTATTAGGAAATTACTATGCCAGGCTTACTCCCGAATGTTGACCCAGATGGTTTGCTAGAGTTTTCAGTCGTTTATACCGACCGGTCTCTGAACCATATGTCTGAGCAGTTTAAAAAAGTCATGGTCGATATTTCTAGTGTTTTAAAAGATGCTTATAACGCCAGTTCAGCAGTGATTGTTCCTGGAAGTGGAACCTTTGGTATGGAAGCGGTCGCTCGCCAATTTGCAAACAATCAAAAATGCCTCGTATTGCGCAATGGTTGGTTTAGCTATCGTTGGACACAGATTTTTGATTTGGCGAACATCACTCAAGACATTACCATTATCAAAGGTAAGCAGTTGGAGGACTCAACTCAAGGCGTTTTTGCTCCAGCTCCTATTGAGGAGGTGGTGGCTTTCATTAAAAGAGAAAAGCCTGCTGTAGTTTTTGCTCCTCATGTTGAAACATCCGCTGGAATTATTCTGCCGGATGATTATCTCAAGGCCGTCGGAGATGCGGTGCGTTCTGTCAATGGCTTATTTGTACTTGATTGCATTGCTTCAGGTGCGATGTGGGTGGATATGAAGGCATGCAATGTTGATGTTTTAATTACTGCCCCGCAAAAGGGTTGGAGTAGCTCACCATGTTGCGCTTTGATCGCTCTTGGCGATCGTGCCCGCGAAAGAATTGATGCCACTCAAAGTAGTAGTTTTTCGATGGACTTGAAGAAGTGGTTGCAGATCATGGAAGCTTATGAAAAGGGCGGTCACGTCTACCACACCACCATGCCTACAGATGCGCTCAAAATTCTGCGCAATGTTATGAAAGAAACCCAGTCCCTCGGATTTGCTAATCTTAAGCAAAAGCAGATTGAGTTGGGTCAAAAGGTTCGCGCCTTATTGGTTTCTAAGGGATACCATTCTGTTTCGGCAAAAGGCTTTCAGTCCCCTGGTGTAGTGGTTAGTTACACCAAGGATCCGGATATTCAATCTGGTAAGAAGTTTATTGCCTTGGGTTTGCAAACTGCTGCAGGTGTGCCATTACAGTGTGATGAGCGTCCAGATTTCCGGACTTTCCGCATTGGTTTATTTGGATTGGAGAAGCTCGCGCATGTTGATCGCACAGTTGCCCATCTTGAGGCTGCCTTAGAAAAAATCACTGAAACTGAGGCGCAAGCGGCGTGATTCGCTCTATCGTTCTATGAATTACAAGCCGTCCTTGGACGGCTTTTTCATGTCATCTAAAGTTGTGTGTATGATCAAATGATTAATATTCTTTCTGGAGCCTTTAATGAATTTACTTTCCCCCAAATTGCTTCTCTCTGCCTTGACTACCATGACAATAACGCTGTCTGTACCATCAAGCGCATTGGCGCAAGCTACTCCTGCCACGCCTCCCGCAGCCGCTCCAGATCTGCCAGCCCCTGCTGCCCAGCCAGCTGAAGCTGCTGTTCAGAAAAAAGCTAAGAAAAAAGCTAAGAAAGATAAGAAGACCGATAAGAAGTCTAAAAAGAAGGCTAAGAAGAAATCAAAACCTGCACCAGCATCCCCTGCACCAGCCTCTCCAGCATCAACATCTACGGTAACGCAGTAAACCTATGACGATTTAATTTAAGGGGTCTGCGTTATCAACGCTGGCCACCTTAGATGAATTCATTTTAGAGGCATCATTGCGTACGAGAAGCCACATAGCGCCCATCACCAAAATCATTCCACCGATTTGCAAAAGTGTGATCGGTTCTGAGAGTACGGCCCACCCCATAAAGAGAGTTGATACAGGCCCTAATATTCCAGCCTGTGCAACTAATGGAGAACCAACGCGATTGATCGCAACCATGATGAGCAACATTGGAATGACGGTGCATAGCACCGCATTGAGTAGGCTGAGCCAATAAATTGGTGTTACTTGGGTAAACAGTGCAAGCGGCTCGTAGTAGAAAATTTGAATAACACTTAGCAAGGCTGAAGCTGAGCTGGCATAGACAACCATTCTGACGCTGCCAACACGCTTTACCATTTCGCCAGAACCAATCATATAGATTGCATAAGAACAAGCGCTTGCAAAGACTAAGCCCATTCCTAGTAGAGCGGTAGAGCCAGTAGAGCTTGCATCCTGAATAAATACGACAATAACACCAAGGTAGCCGACAATTAGGGCGTACCACTGTAGGCGAGTAATGTGTTTGTTTAAAACAAAGTAAGAGATTAGCAAAACAATCGTGGGTGTCAGATATAAAACGATGCGCTCTAATCCAACCGAAATATATTGCAGGCCTAGAAAATCAAGATAACTAGAAAAGAAGTACCCTAAAAATCCAAGAATAAATATCTTTACTTGATCTACTAAGGAGAGGCGACTCATGGTTTGTCGACGCGCTTGCCACCAGTAGATTGTCCAAAAAAGCGGTAATGCCATCAACATGCGAAGGGCAATGATAGTCTCGGCATTAGCGTTATAGGTAAATGCGAGCTTAACCAAGATCGCCTTGCCAGAAAATAAAACTGACCCTAAACCGGCCATCAAAATGCCAGATAGATAGCGACGATGCTGTGAAATATCTTGTGAATGCATGCTGCTTTATAACAGCTTATTGAGAATACTCCGCATCTCCATAATGACCTCAGATGGGGTAAGTCCAATCGGACCAACTTGTTTAGCTACTAGACTGTCCGCAGCGCTAGCATGGAGTTCTACAGCTATACAAGTAGCCTCCCACAGTGTTAAGTTGTGACGAATGCCTTGAGCGGCAATTGCAGCAATGCTGCCTGTTAAAACATCTCCCATGCCACCACTAGCCATCCCAGGGTTGCCTTGCATGCAACGTACAGGAGCGTAAGAAGGTGAGGCTATTAATGTGTGCTGACCTTTTAGAACTGCTATCGATTGAGTAAGGTTAACTAACTGAGACAAAGCCCTCAGGCGATCTATTTGAATAACTTCAGAGTTTGTGTCAAGCAAATGAGCAGCTTCTCCGGGGTGGGGGGTAATGACGCTCTGATTAGGATAGAGTTGATTTCGACTTAGTAAAAGCTCTAAAAATGTCGGATTATCTGCAATTAAATTAAGCGCATCAGCATCGATTACAAGCGGAACTGCTGGGTAACGTAATGATGCTTCAAGCCATTCTTTGGCTAGAGCTGAAAACCCTAGCCCTGGGCCAATTGCAATGAGGTCGGGCTTAGTAGAGGCGATTTGTGTTTTTGCATCAAAACTAGCTAGCCGAATCATGAGTTCAGCTTGTTCGGAAACAGAATGCGCTGAAGTAGGGTCGAGCATTTCTAGTATGGTCCAGCCAGCGCCTAAATGTAGTGATGCGCTGCCGGCTAACAATAGGGCACCCGCCATGCCAGGCGCACCACCAATCACAAGCACCTTGCCAGCATCCCCTTTATGTTCTGAAGGTGCTCTTTTGAGGCGACTTACGAGCTTGAGGGACTCAAGTGCATTTGCTAACTTATCCATGCCAGTAGTATCGCTTTCATGATGGTCTTATCAAGTCATTTTATCGGTAGTATTCTGTCACTATGAAAATACAATTTCTTGGTGCGGCAGGAGAGGTGACAGGCTCAAGACATTCGGTCGAGGCTTTGATTAAAGGGCGAATGACTCGCTTTATTGTGGACTATGGAATGTTTCAGGGCGGTCGTGAGGCTAGCGGTAAAAACATGGAGCCACTGCCATTTTCTCCCAAAGAGATTGATTTTATTGTGCTCACTCACGCGCATATCGACCATAGTGGCTTATTGCCTAGATTGTGCGCCCAAGGCTTTTCTGGCCCCATTTACTGCACTGATGCTAGCCTTGAGTTATTAAAGATATTGCTGCCTGACAGCGCTCATTTGCAACGTGCCGATGTGGAGCGCGCAGAGCGCAAGAAAAAAGCCGGCAAGTGGCGTGGTGATCTACCAGTGGCGCTGTATTCCATGGAAGAAGCTCAACTCGCCCTAGATCAGTGCGTGATTCTTCCCTATGGAAAGGTTCTGAATGTTCATGATGGCATAGATCTTGAGTTTCGTAATGCGGGGCATATCTTGGGCTCAGCAATCGCCATCATGGATATTGCTGAAGACGAGACACCTAAAAAGCGCTGTGTTTTCTCAGGTGATATCGGCATGAAGGGAAAGTTACTCATGCCAGACCCAGCGCTTATCTCTCAGGCAGATGTTGTCGTTGTTGAGTCAACTTATGGTGATCGCCTTCATAAAGATCTGGTTAATACTGAGGCTGAGCTCATTGATGTGATCACCAATACTTTAGATGCTCGGGGGAACATCATCATCCCAGCCTTTGCTGTTGGTCGCACACAAGAGATTCTATTTTTACTAATTGATCTAGTAAAGCGAGACTTACTTCCGCATCTTAGCATCTGGGTGGATTCGCCCATGGCTACCGCAGCTACGCGCTTAACTCAGCATTTTTTTGAACAACTCGATAAAGAGTCGCAAGCTACCTTTCAGTGGTACAAGAAAAATCCTAGCGCAGTAGACTTACGATTTATTGCTGACGTAGAGGAGTCAAAGGCTTTAAATAAGATAAAAGGGGGTGCCATTATCATTTCTGCTAGTGGCATGTGTGATGCAGGCCGGATTGTGCATCACTTACAAAATAACTTACCCCGCTCCCAAAATGCAATCATCATTACTGGTTTTCAGGCGTATGGCAGCTTGGGGAGGCGTTTAGTAGACAAGGCTACCAAAGTGCGCCTGTTTGGTGAGGAAGTTCCAGTAAAAGCGTCCATCCATACCATTGGGGGTTTATCGGCACATGCAGATCAGGCTGGTTTGTTAGATTGGTTAAGAGGGTTTCAGTCTGAGCCTAAGGCGGTATTTGTTGTTCATGGCGAGCCAGAGGCATGCGCTGTTTTTGCCCAGGCGATTCGTGATGAGCTTGAATGGAGTAAGGTTGTAATTCCAGAGCGATTACATACGTATTCTTGTTAGGGTTTTTAAGATGAATTCAAAGCTGCCAATTAATAATTCTCAAACGATTACTGATTTTCTGAATTTACAAAAAAGCCAGTTGGCCGAAGAAAGTTCGGAAGATTCGTATAAATTTGCATTTGATGATGAAGCTTTTTTAGCTCGAAGAGAGACTTTGGGTTTACGCTTTCAGCTAGAGCTTTTAAAGCCCGAAATATTGCTGCATGAACGTGGCATTGATCATACGATCACTGTTTTTGGTTCTACACGATTTGTTAGCTCCGAAACTGCACTCCAAATGGAGCGTGAGGCTAAAACACCAGAGGCTTTGGCTCTGGCTAAAAAGGCGCTCTTGCACAGTAAATATTACGATTCAGCTCGAGAATTTGGGCGCATAGTGGCTGCTTATAACGCTACTCAAGTTGAAGATCGCAATAAACTTTATATTGCCACTGGAGGAGGGCCAGGCATTATGGAGGCCGCCAATCGTGGGGCGTTCGAAGCTGGCGATAAAACGATTGGATTTAATATCAGCCTGCCTCGTGAGCAGTTTCCAAACCCCTACCTCACGCCGGGTTTGAGTTTTCGTTTTCACTACTTCGCTATTCGTAAAATGCACTTTATGCTCAGAGCAAGGGCGATTTTGGCGTATCCAGGGGGTTTTGGTTCCTTTGATGAGCTATTTGAGACCCTCACCTTGATGCAGACTAAGAAGGTCGATCCCTTGCCAATCATTTTGGTCGGGCGGGATTTTTGGTGTGAAACCATTAACTTTCAGAGCATGCTCGATCATGGAGTTATTGATCAAGCAGATCTAGATCTCATTCATTTTGTTGAAACTGCTCCCGAAGCTTGGGAAGTTATCCGCAAGTGGTATCAACTGGGATGAGTGCCTGTAAAATGAGCTCCATATGAGCATTGCAAGCACCATTCAACTGACTGCCAAATTAGACTTGCAGGCCTATGTATTTGGCATAGTAATGCTGCTGGTGGTGATGCTGATTCATGGAATTGCGTTGGTGCAAATTGCTAAGCGCTATGAAGTTAAATCCTTTTTGTATTTAGCGGAACATCGCTATCGAGCGGTCGCATTTTCTTTCTATTTAAGCGTGCTGTGCTTGTTTCTCATGCACATCTTTGAGATTATTTTATGGGGCACCTCTCTGTGGTTATTTAAACTCTTGCCCGATCTAAGTGAAAGTATTCTATTTAGCGGAAGTACTTATACCGCCATGGGGTTTATGGATGACTTACTGCCAAATGGCTGGAAGATGCTGGCGGTCATCATTGCCTTTTCTGGCATGTTTGCCTTTGCTTGGACTGCATCGGTAATGATTTCCATGACAAAGAGTTTCCGACAAGCTTATACCCGCATGCATATGGAAAAACTTAAGCTTCCTGCTGAAGTGATTGAGCGCTTTAAGTAAGACATGAGCAAAACATGGGATGCTGTCATTATTGGTGGCGGCGCAGCTGGTCTGTTTTGTGCTGGAGTGGCAGGTCAGTTAGGTAAAACGGTATTGGTCTTAGATCATGCTAAGGTCTTGGGCGAAAAAATCCGAATTAGTGGCGGCGGTAGATGTAACTTTACAAATCTGCATAGTGGCCCAAGCAATTTTTTATCGCTTAACCCCCATTTTGTTAAAAGCGCTCTTGCACGCTATTCGTCCAATGATTTTATTAAATTGGTACAGACCTATCGCATTGCTTATCATGAAAAACATCAAGGTCAGTTGTTTTGTGATGATTCAGCAAAGCAAATCATTGAGATGTTATTGAATGAATGTGCCAAAGGAAAAGTGCAGATTCGTCATCCAGTTGTGATTCATTCCATCTCTTATGAGTCTGGACAGTGGCTTATTCAAACGGATAGCGGCCATCACCAAAGTAAGTCGCTAGTTATGGCTACGGGTGGTTTGCCTGTCCCCGCTATTGGTGCAAGCGCTTTTGCTTTGGATATTGCAAAGCAGTTCGGTCTTAAGCTTGTTGATCCTCGCCCAGCCTTGGTGCCGCTATCTTTTACTTCCCATGAGTACGAGAGCTTTAATACCTTGGCGGGTTTGAGTTTGCCGGTTCGAATTGCTGCGGGATCAAAGGGGAGTGGATATGGCGCTTGCCATTTTGATGAAGACTTATTGTTAACTCATAAGGGTTTATCGGGGCCGGCAGTGCTTCAGGCCAGTAGCTATTGGGTGGAAGGGCAGGCAATTCAGATTAATTGGTTAGGCGCTGGGAAAGAGAATAGCCAACTCAATTGTGATGATGTGTTTAACCATGTGGACAACCGCTTAAAGCTCGTAGAGAATATTCTTGCTTTAATGATCCCACTTAGATTGGCTAAGGCATTTGCTGAGCAACAAAATTTACTCGGTCGTAAATGGGCCGAAGTTTCAAAAAAAGAACGTCAAGCACTTCAAGAATTGCTTACTAGCTGGTCGGTTAAGCCTGCTGGAACTTTAGGTTGGAAAAAGGCAGAAGTGATGCTCGGTGGTGTTGACACTAAAGAGCTTGATGGTCAAACCATGATGTCTCGCAAACACCCCGGACTTTACTTTATCGGAGAGTGTGTTGACGTAACTGGCCATCTAGGTGGTCACAACTTTCAATGGGCTTGGTCAAGTGGCTTTGCCTGCGCTCAGGCTCTCTAAATGCAAAGAGTAAATCAGTTAGGCTGGTTTCTCATCCAGTCTGCGGTGTTGAAAAAAGACTCTTCGAGTCTTGCCCCCAATTCACCGGTAATTTCGCAATCTTCCATTGCTTGATACATGCAAGCTAGCCATTGATTGCGTTCATTTAGCCCTATCTTGAAAGAAAGGTGGCGTGCTCTGAGCATAGGATGGCCGTATTTTGGTGAGTAGATATCGGGCCCACCTAGCCAGCCAGATAAAAAGAGTTTGAGTTTTTCCCGGGAGCTTGAGAGGTCCGGGGAGTGCATGGCACGTAACTGGGAAAAAGACTCATCTAACGCCATTAAATCATAAAAACGGTCCACCAATTCATCGACTTTCTGAGAGCCGCCAATGAGCTCATAAGGGCTGTTTTGAGTGTCCATGCAGCAATTTTATGACTAAATTGCTTGGTCATTGGAATTGTCATGATTTCGGTATAGAGTGGAACTAGGAATTTACTGGGTAACAACTGTATTTTGAAAAAGGAGAAAGCATGGACCAAAAAGAAATTCAGGCATGGCAGCAAGAGAAAGCAAAGGAACTCTTTACCTATTCTCATAAGTTACTCGATGCCGCGAAGGAGTTAAGTGAGTCCCATTTAGCAGAAATTCAGTGGGGCATGAAAAATGCTTTGGAAAGCGCTAAGTCGGCTGCAAAAAATGATCTCGCCAAGTTAAAAGATTTGCAAGAGGAGGCTGCAAAAGAAGCGGCAAAGCGTGTTTCTGTTTATCAGAAAAAGGTGAAGTCTGTACTGAAAGATATTGGAGAAGATGCCGCTGATGAAACCGAGAAGCATTTAGAGAAAGTGCGCAATTCTCTCGTTACTTGGCTAGAGGATGCGGAAAGTAAAATTCCTGGGCATGCTGATAAGCTGTCTAAGGTTGTTCATGAGATGTCTACTGCCGGTCAAAAGATGTTTAAAGAAGGCAGAAAGATTGTTAATCAAGTAGCTGACGCTGCCGAAAAAAATATCGAAGAGCATCTTCATAAGGCTACTAATACTAAGAAAAAAACTAAGTAATTCTTAATTGTTAGGTATCGCTTTGACTCCGCCTACCTTGAGTAGGCGGTTTTCATTTCCATCCTTGCAGCCAAATTGTGCCATCCTGTAATTGCCTCCAAGGAATGACTTTTACCCAACCATCAAATATTGCCTCAATTTCGACATACTCTATGGGGGCATCAGGCATTGTCGGGGTAATCAGTTTGCGTACCAGAAAATGCTTACGCTTTTTACTTGGCTGAACCGCAGTCCATTTACTAAGCAATAATTTTTTGGGGCCTAGTGGATTTTTGTTTTCAGAGCGCATGACATTGAAAGCTACTGCCGTTACTTACAAGATCCCCGCTATTAGGGGAAAATATCTGGCTTGACTCTTGAATCTGGGCAGGGCACTTGAGAGCAAAGTAACTTTTGGGCCCAAGACTGCCGCAAAAAAGAAATTGTTGATTTTTAAAAGACATTTGGGCTTGCTTGAGAACCATGGTGTTTTTTTGACCATCAGCATCTTTGCAAGACCATGTCGTGTAATCATCTCGACCACAAGCGCTGATGCTCGTCACCAATATCAATGCGGTGGCAATCAATATTCGTGATGGAGGCATGCTTATAAAACCCAAAAATGATGTGTTCCATCTTTGGCTAATTGCGCTACGAGTCCAAATTCCCAATCGAGGTATGCTTGCATAGCCGCTGGATCAACATTAGTGCCCTCATAAGGACGTTTATAGCGATCAAGAGCTGGTGACGCTAGATGACTTGGGCCTTTTTCAAGGGCTAAACCTGTATTTGTCCAGGCCGCATTTCCACCACTAAGAACAAACACTTCAGCATTGCAGGACGATGAAAACTCTTGCGCTGCAAATATGCTTAATTCAGCAGGTCCACTAGTAAGCACATAGCGTTTTGCTGATGGTAGATTGCCGATATCTTTTGCAAGTTGTGAGCGTAAGATGAACCAACTATTTGGAATATGGCCTTTTACATAGTTGGCATGAGTACTCAAGTCAACTACGATAGTTTCTTGATCTGTTTTGAGCCAACTTTCCAGTGTATTTGCTTCTACGGCATTGATTTTGGGGAGCGGAGGTAAGGATGCTTGCCATGCTCCTTTCTCTGTTAATTGAGCCTGGGTGATGCCATCCAGTACATATACATCCCAGCCCATTTGCGCTAGCCAGGAGGCTGGCATATTGGCTCTAACTCCCCCTGGATCAGCTAAAACGATTCGTGCGCCTCTTACAGGGGCAACCATTTCTGTTTCTTGGACTAATTGACCGCCTGGTGTTGAACGAAATCCCGGTAAGTGAGCAGCTTCATATTCTTCTGGAGTTCTCGGGTCAAAAAAATATGTAGTGCGTCCTATCTGTGATTTCCATTGTTCAAGATCTTTCATTGTGGCTCGCTTTACTCCAGCCTGATCAGCGACCTTGCGAGCACGCTGGGCAGCTTCTGCGGCGGTAGATTCGCTCACTTCAGAAAAGCGACGGCTTGCACCTTTGTCCAATTCTTGGCCAGCTAGAGTCCAACCAATAGTGCCGTTACGCAATGCATTAACCTCATTTGGGATGCCAGCGTTAATAAGAGATTGAGTGCCAATGATGCTGCGAGTTCTTCCGGCGCAATTGACAATCACTTTGGTTTTGGGATTGGGGGCGATCTCTGGAAGGCGTAATACTAATTCAGCTCCTGGCACGCTAATACCCGTCGGAATACTCATGGTTTGGTATTCATCAAAACGACGTACATCAACTACAACCACATCTTCATTGTTATCGAGCAATTGCTTTACTTCTTGCGCCGATAGGGAAGGGGTATGCCTTTTGGATTCTACGAGCTCACCAAATGATTTGCTAGGAACGTTGACATCTCTAAAAACTTCTCCACCCGCCGCTTTCCAAGCGCTGACACCGCCACCAAAGACGGAGACATCTGAGTAACCAAGTGCAATTAGTCGCTCTGCAGCAAGCTGCGCAAAACCCTCACCATCATCTAAAGTGACGATGGCAACATCTCTTCTGGGAAGCTTGCTAAAAGCATCTATTTCGAGACGCGAAAGTGGGAAATTGGCCGCAAACAAGGGATGCTCTTCAGCATGAGGCCCTTCCTCGCGAACGTCTAAAAATGCCAAATCTTCCTTATTAAGTAATTTATTGCGTACAAATGCGTAATCTTTGTTTTGGATAGACATAGTGCTTTTATCGTAAATGGTGGCAGTCAATCGGACAGTCCTTTGGACTAATCCAAAAAAGGGCTAAATCCCAAATTTAGAGGTTTAGGGTCAAAAAATAGAGGAAATGATGATTTTCATAAGGGTCTCCGCTGTTTTCTATGTTTTTTCTTATTTTGGAGGAAATTTGCCATCTAAGCGTTATCCCTTATCTAAGCCTATATTTTCATTACTTTTTCTAGGGATATACTGAATTTGCTGTAGGTATGACTATTTACTTGATTAATGGGAGACGAGATGTCACAACACGATACATTGTTAGCTGCTTTTGAAACTTATAAAGCAGAGAACGAAAAGTTTATTGAAAAAGGCATTAAGGCATCTGCTGCACGCGCTCGTAAGGCTTTACAAGAGATTGCTGGTGCATGTAAGGAGCGTCGCAAAGAAATCACTGCCGCTAAGGAGGCAATGGAAGCGAAGAAGTAATGCTTCCAGATCGCGCCAATTTATCCTTGGCTGCAAAAAACCCAGCCCCCAAAAGGTGCTGGGTTTTTTTATTCGGAAACTGTAAATAAGGTGAGTTTCATCGCCTTACTTCTGATTGGCACAAGGCTCTGATATTGATCGCTATTAGCCCAAGCAGATGCGCTTGCTAGGTCTGGAAATTCTAGTTCGACGAATGCGCTAAACGGCGCGCATGCCAGTTCATTCCACAGAGGCATGTGAACTTTGCCACGATAGGCTACGGTGCCACCATATTGCTCTACTGTTTTGCCAACTTGACTGCGATATTCTTCAAATGCTTCAAGGTTCTTCAGCTCAATTAAACCAATGACCTTAATCATTTTTTGCGCTCCTCGAGCTTGCCAACATTGATTTAAAGACTGACTAAGAGTTCATGCTCTTGCTGAGCCAACATTTTGCCAATAATGCTGGCGTTAATAAAACCATGAGCCTTAAGGATTTGCATTACTTCATTCACGCTATCAGGGGTGCAGGAAACCAATAGACCGCCACTGGTTTGTGGATCAGTTAAAAGAGCTTTTTGAGCGGCAGAAAATTCAGATGGTAAAGAAACAGCATTTCCATAGCTGAGCCAATTACGCTCAGAAGCCCCCGTAATAATGCCTTGCTCGGCCAAATCTTGCACTTGGGGTAATAGTGGAACGCTGCTCCAATCAATTTGCGCACTTAGGTGTGAGCCACGTGCTAACTCAAGGCTATGCCCTGCGAGCCCAAAGCCTGTGACATCAGTTAGCGCATGAACTCCAGAAAGTTTGGCTAAATCAGGGCCAGCAGAATTGAGTTTGGTCGTACTAGCAATCATTTCTTGGTAGCCTTGATCCGTTAGAAGATCTTTTTTAAGAGCGGCTGACAAAATGCCTACTCCTAATGGTTTGCCAAGTATTAATACATCGCCGGCTTGGGCCGCTGCGTTACTTTTGACGTGCATAGGATCAACAATACCGATGGCAACTAAGCCATAAATAGGTTCTACAGAATCAATGGTATGACCCCCAGCAATTGGGATACCTGCTGCGCGGCAGGCTTCTGAGCCACCTTCTAGTATGCGTGCGATAGTTGTATTGGACAGAATCTTGATGGGCATGCCCACTAAAGCGAGAGCAAACAGGGGGGTGCCACCCATCGCATAGATATCGCTAATAGCGTTGGTGGCAGCAATTTTTCCAAAGTCAAATGGATCGTCAACAATGGGCATGAAAAAGTCGGTGGTGGCAACAATGGCCTGTGATTCATTGATTTGATAGACTGCCGCATCGTCAGAGGTTTCAATCCCGACCAATAATTCTTTTGGGAAGGGCAATTGCGGAACACTCTTCAGAATTTCTGATAAAACGGCTGGAGCAATTTTGCATCCACAACCGCCGCCATGGGAGAGAGAAGTAAGGCGTGGTTCTTTGAGTGTATCCGTAGTCATAATGTTTGCAATGATGAGTCTGAAATTGGTGATCTTAGCTCAAAGCTAATAGCTAAAAAGCGAGAGTCAAAGCTTGACTGTACTCATATTCCATAAGTTTGGACTTACGCTATTGGCATATCCTGAGACAAATAATTTTTCAGCACCAGTATCTGGGTCAAATACTGCGCGTTGAATGCGTCCAATATTGCCGCCATACACATGAATACTAATGGAGGTTTGATCGTCTAAATCATTCTCTACAACATGAATGTCATGGGTATTGGGGGAAACTGTCGCGACATCTCCCGGTTTGCAAATACTAGATTCGCCTGGTTTATAGCTTCCATCAGCTTGGCGATAGTAATTAGCACTGCGCTCTTGCCCTCGGAGTTGTCCGACCATGCCCCACACTGTATGGTTATGCACGGGTGTTTTTTGCTTTGGCCCCCAGACAAAACTCACCACTGAGAAGCGATCGAGAGGGTCTGCATACAGCAAATATTGCTGATAGTACTCAGGATGTGTTTTGCAAAACTCTGCAGGCAGCCAATCATCTTCGCAAACAAGGGTTTGCAAGAGTAATTTACCTTTTGAAAAAATAATGTTCTCACTGGGCCGCTCTTCTAGCAACTGCGCCATGCCTTTAACAAAAGCGAGTAATTTTCCTTCTTGCACAATCATCTCCATGCTTCGGTATTTTAGGAATCAACAGTAAATAGCCAATCGGGAAAGGCTTTAGGTTTTAGAGTAATGGTATCAACGCAAACAATGTGTAACAGGCCGCTAGCGATAAGCTCTGGATCGGCGTTATCGTTGACGCGAGTAGCAGTTTGTTTGACAGAAATTTGTGTGCGACCGCGACGTTCAATCACTTGATCAATGCTCAAAAGGTCATCTAAACGTCCGGGTCGATGAAAGTTCATCGTAAGTTCACGTACCGGCAGGAGTATTCCGAACTCATTAATGAGTTTGGTTGGGCTTAAATTACGATCTTGGAGCCACTGAGAACGGCTGCGCTCAAAGATTTCTAAATAGCGTGCGTGATACACAAACCCTGCAGCATCGGTATCAGAGTAGCAAACTCGAAAAAGAAAAGGGGTATTTATGGTATCGGTCATCAATCTTGGTTTGGGGTGAGTATATTTAGCATCATATCGCGATGAGGTATCCCGGCCTCATCATAAGGCTCACCTGCAGCCTTAAATCCAAATTGCTCGTAAAAAGAAATGGCTTGGAGTTGCGCATGGAGCGTCACTCGAGCCAAACCTTGAATTTTTGCTTGCCCAATGAGGGCGTTCAATAATTGCTTGCCAAATCCTTTGCCTCGATACGCTTTTAAAACCGCCATGCGACCAATACGCCCCTCTAATAGATTGGAGCTTACTAAGCGCCCTGTGCCAATGCAATTGGACCCATGGTAGGCTAGGGCATGGAGTGCTTGTGGGTCAAATTCATCGAGCTCTAATGACGCTGGCACCCCCTGTTCTTGAATAAAAACTGCATCACGAACAAAGAATGCTTCATTTTGAGCTTCATACCAGGGTTTAATCAGGATCATTTACTTATTAGCTCTAATGGGTATGAGAGGGTTGATTTGCACTTAAATGTAGCAAAAAATATCTCAACCGGGCATTTTCATAGTGATAAGGCCTTTAATGACTTACTTCATGGTTAAAATAAATTATGAGTGGTCGCTCCCGAGCACTTCTATTAAACCTTTACCTAGGAGTTATTTTGAAGAAATCTTTACTAGTCTCTTTAATTGCATCGATTGGTGTATTTGCTACCAGCTCAATAGTTGTTGCACAAGCGCCGGCAAAAATGTTGCCTCTTGCTGCCGAAGCTGCGGTTCTTAGCGCAAGCGTTGACTCTGTTGATGTTAAAAAGCGCATCGTGGTTTTGCGTGACGCAAATGGTAACTTGGTGCAGATGAATGTTGCTAAGCAGGTTAATGACTTAGATAAAGTAAAGAAAGGCGATTTTTTTGTTGTTGAACATGCTCAAGCGATCGCTGTCGGTTTGATAGCTGCTCCTAAAGGGGTCAAGCCTGGTGTATCAGGAGTACGTTCCGTTGTAATTTCTGGAAAAGGTTCTGCTAAGCCATTTGAGGAAACAACTGATACTGTTTATGCAACTGTAAAGATCGGCACAATCGATGTGCAATCCCGAGTAGTGACATTTACATTGCCATCTGGTGAAAAGCAGAAGGTTAAAGTGGATAAAAGCGTTCTTGGTTTGGAGAAATTCAAGGCGGGCGATGATGTCATGGTTGAGTTTGTGGACGACACCGCTATTGGTTTTGTAGCTGGCAAGAAATAAGCTAGTTTTAAATCTGAGTAGTAGGTATTAAATAAGATAAGGCCCGCAATGCGGGCCTTTTTTATTGCACTAAAGGTATTTAAGCCTCTTTAGCAATCATTACATCGGACGCCTTGATGATCGCCCATGCTTGATCACCAGCTTTGAGTTGTAGCTCGTCAACCGCTTCATTGGTAATGGATGCGGTAACAATATGCCCACCACCAATATCGAGTTTGACGTGTGAAGTGGTTTGACCCTTTTTCAGTTCAACTACTTTTCCGTTGAGAGTATTTCTGGCGCTCAGTTTGACTTTTAGTTCCATAGCATTTCCTTTTCAATTATGGCTTTGCGTTGGGGAAAAAGAGTTGTTCGCCATTGATTTTGTACATGGCAATGACATCTTGACCATCCTTAGAGGTGATCCAGTCAATAAAAGTTTGGCCTGCAGCTTTTTTAACATGCGGGAACTTGGCTGGGTTAACTAGCATGATGCCGTACTGATTAAAGAGTTTTGGATCTCCTTGAACCAGAATAGCTAAATCACCACGGTTCTTAAAATTTAACCAAGTAGCTCGATCTGCGAGGATGTATCCATTCATGGCGGAAGCGGTATTGAGGGCTGGACCCATGCCAGAACCAGTTTCCTTATACCAAGTCATGCTTGGGCTTACTTGGATGCCAGCGCCTTTCCAGTAACGTAATTCGGCTGCGTGAGTTCCACTCTTGTCTCCACGAGAAATAAATGGAGCTTGCGAGGAGGCAATTTTTTGTAATGCGGCTTGAATATCTTTTCCGCCAGCAATCTTTGCAGGATCAGATTTAGGCCCAATTAAAACAAAGTCGTTATACATCACTTCATTGCGTTTGGTGGAATATCCCTCGGCAACAAATTTATCTTCAGCAACTTTGTCATGAACAAAAACGACATCAGCATCGCCACGGCGACCAATATCTAGTGCTTGGCCGGTACCTACGGCAACTACCTTAACATCAATACCGGTTTTCATCTTGAAAATAGGCAACATAAATCCAAAGAGGCCAGATTGTTCGGTGGAGGTGGTTGATGAGACGACAATGCTTTTATCTTGAGCGCTCACAGGAGCGCTCAAGAGGGCAATTGCTGTTAGCGCCACGGAGAATATTCGATTAAATGTTAATTTCATTTGAGTTCGCTTCCTTGGGTAGGTTCGGTTAAGATTTGTCATATTACAAAACATGAATATGCAAAAAATTACATATGAGAATTCAGATTCGACCCACTCTTGTTTTTGGTGCTAAGAACGTCAAAGATCCCGCAGTAGTCGATTTGGTTTGGTTGACCAGCCTTCTAAAAGACATTGAGCATGGCAAAACACTGATGTCTGCTTGTAAGAAGATGGGTTTGTCCTACCGAAATGTTTGGCAAAAACTCAATGATGTGGAGCATGCTCTTGGGTTCAAACTCATAGATCGAGTAAGGGGGCATGGCTCACAGCTATCTGAGTATGCTCAGTATCTGATTCAATTCGCGGAGGATTTCGATCAGAAAACCTTAAGGCTTGGTCAGAGTAGCTTAGCCCATTTAGAGGAGGGCTTTTCTCAATTTAGGGTGAAGGCTAAAAAACAATGGCGCTTGGCCAGCAGTAGCGATCCTGTCATTCAAAGATCAGTGCTCGACATTGGCGGCTTTGAATTGATTATTGCAGGGTCAGGAGAGGCCCTTGAGCGTCTTCTGAATTTCGAAGTTGACATCGCTGGTTTTCATATTTCAGATCCGCTGAGCTCACAGGTGATTGCTAAACGCCTAAAGGCGGAGGGAATGCAAATTTTTCCAGTGATGAAACGTGTTCAGGGGTTTATGGTGGCCAAAGGCAACCCATTGGGCATTACTTCAGTCAAAGATCTATTACGTTCGCGCATTCGCTTCATTAATCGTCAAAAAGGATCTGGTACGCGCCTTCTCTTAGATACATTGCTTAAGATGAATGGTATTTCTGCGCACTCCATCAAAGGTTATGCTAATGAAGAATTTACCCATTCGGCAATCGCCATGTCGATTTTGGCTAAAAAAGCCGACGTTGGTATGGGTGTTAAGAGTGTAGCAATTGAAAATGGGCTGGATTTCATTTACCTCAAAGACGAGATCTTCTTTTTGGCGATGGGGGAGGAGTTGGCGAACAATAAGGAAGTCGCTAAATTAATTCGCAAAATCAGAGGATTGTCTAGTGAGATAGCTGGATATAAGTCGGTGGGTCTCAAGCGCCAAATAGCCGGTTGGCTGTAAATTTTCTTGTGGATTTTGGATCAAGTTCAATCTTCGTGCCGATATGTTTTGTAAATAAATGATAGTCATTCTCAAATAAAAGCTATAATGAGGACATAGGCAAAATGCCGAATTAATTGTCCGCATAGAAAAGTTTATGAATCTCACAGAGCTTTCCCCCGGCCTTAAAGGTCGTGTTAAGGGGGTATGCCATCTTGAAAACTATCAGGCCACTATTTGCCGGCAACTTGAGGATATTGGTTTTTTACCTGGCGAGCAGGTTGAAGTATTAAGAAAGAGTATTTTTAGTCGAGGAGCTATTTTGGCTCGAGTTGGTTCCTCAACTTTTGCATTAAGTGAAGTCGAGGCTCGCATGGTTGAGGTAGAGCTTCTGTGAGTAAATCCACAACCCAGATTCACTTTCATCCAAGTGAACCGCTGGTGGCCTTATTGGGTAATCCTAATTGTGGGAAAACTGCACTTTTTAACCTTCTTACAGGCGGTCGCCAAAAGGTTGCTAATTATTCTGGCGTTACTGTAGAACGTAAAGAGGGGCAGTGCAAACTCTCGTCCGGTAAAGTCATTCGGGTATTAGATTTGCCCGGAGCTTATAGTCTGTATCCACGCTCTCTGGATGAGCGAGTAACTTATGATGTGTTGCATGGCAACGCTGCAGGAGTCAAGCGTCCGGATTTAATTCTTTGCGTGCTCAATGCCATGAACCTTCGGCGTAATTTGCGCTTAGTGATATCTGCCAAGCGTTTAGGCCTACCTTGTATTGTGGTCCTTAATATGACCGATCTAGCAAAAAAGCAGGGGATTGTTGTAAATGTTGACGCCCTTTCGCGAGAGCTCGGTTTGCCAGTTATTCCTGCTGTTGGTATCCAGGCAAAAGGTGCTGATGGCCTCAAGCAATTTTTGGATCACCTTGACTGGAAAAAATTAGCACAACTTAATGCCCATGAATTAAAGCCTACACAGAAATCTACTCTGGATGGTTCTCTGCATCGAGACTTAGATAACGATGAAGTCAGAAGAATTTTGGAAGTTTTGGACTTGAATCAAATTGTTCCTGATCGTTGGAGTGATAGTCTAGACAGCATATTGCTTCACCCTGTATTGGGCCCCATCATTTTGGCATGCGTCCTGTTTTTTATTTTTCAAGCCGTATTTGCGTGGGCCATTGTGCCAATGCAGTTGATTGAGTCTGGGGTTAATTGGCTTGGCAATTGGTTATCAATACACCTAGATCACAATTGGATAAGAAGTTTGTTGATTGATGGTGTTCTGGCTGGGGCCGGTGGCGTTCTTGTTTTTTTACCGCAGATTCTAATATTGTATTTTTTCATTTTAGTTTTAGAAGAATCTGGATATTTACCCCGCGCAGCTTTTTTATTGGACAGGCTAATGGGTGCCGTGGGACTTTCTGGTAGATCATTTATCCCTTTGCTGTCTAGTTTTGCATGCGCAATTCCAGGAATTATGGCAACTCGTAGTATTACAAATTCGCGGGATCGCATGGTAACGATATTAATCGCACCATTAATGACGTGCTCAGCACGTTTGCCCGTTTATGCCTTGCTGATTTCGGCTTTTATCCCCCAATCTAAATTGTGGCTTGGCTTAGATTTGCAAGGTGTGGTGCTCTTCTTACTTTATTTCGCTGGAATTCTTGGGGCAATGATAGTTGCCTGGGTGCTCAAACATTTCACAAGTAAAACATTTCAATTTAATGGTCTGATGATGGAGTTACCAAGTTATCACGTCCCAAGACTTGGAAATTTAATGATTGGCTTATGGCATAGGGCAGAAATTTTTCTACGCAGGGTTGGAGGGATTATCCTGGTATTGACCATTTGCCTGTGGGTACTTTCCAACTTTCCGTTCCCGCCGGAGAGTGCGACTGGTGCGCCAATTCAATACAGTATTGCTGGAATGATGGGTCAAGCCTTAGCGCATTTATTTGCGCCACTTGGATTTAATTGGCAAATTAGTATTGCTTTAATTCCAGGTATGGCTGCTCGTGAGGTGGTAGTGAGCTCTCTAGCTACTGTATACGCTCTTTCAAATACAGGGGTTGATGTTGCTGATGCCCTTGTGCCTTTGATTTCTGGGCAGTGGAGCATGGCAACTGGTTTGTCTTTGTTGGCTTGGTTTGTTTTTGCGCCACAATGCTTGTCCACCATTGCAGTTGTTAAGCGGGAGACGGGCGGCTGGAAAGTCCCCTTGTTGATGCTTGCTTACTTATTCGGTTTGGCCTACCTAGGTGCTTTTGTAACCTACCGTGTAGCCAGTCTTTTTGGCCTAGCCTAGGGCAATTTGTCAAAATTTGCGATACATTGTCAGAATAAAGAAGCTATTAAAATTGGGTGTGGCTATGAAATTGCAAATTTACTCGCTGTTTTTTCTCTTCCTTGCTAGCAGTTTGAATGCTTTTGCGGAGGTGGGCGAAGGCACTTACAGGCAAGTATGTGTCGCTTGTCACGGCGCTGGTGTGCTAAATGCTCCTAAGTTAGGGGATAAGGCGAAGTGGGCCCCCTTGATCGCAGAAGGGCAGGTTACTTTGACTGCGCATGGCTATGTTGGCGTGAGGGGGATGCCAGCAAAAGGCGGCAACCCTAATCTCAGTATTGAGCATTTTTCAGATGCGGTGGTTTACATGGCAAATAAATCAGGCGGCAACTGGAAATCTCCTGATTCCAAGACCTTGGCCGCTATTAACAAAGAAATTGAAGCGCGCAAAGCAAATTTGAACCAAAAGCCATAGATCTCTAATGAATCTAGAGCCGCACTTCATAGAGTTGCTGGGGTATTGTGCAGCCTTTTTAACAACGATTGCGTTTTTGCCGCAAGCCATTCGTTCCTGGAAGACTAGGGATTTATCGGGTATTTCTGTGGGGATGTATAGCCTCTTTACTGCTGGTGTTGGGCTTTGGCTAATCTATGGCCTTATTATTGAAAAGTGGCCCTTGATTCTGGCAAATGCTCTTACATTTTTACTCTCGATCAGCATTTTGTTCCTTAAAGTTAGCGCAAAGACTCCTGCTGAAAATTCCTAAATACAATTAATGTCATAATCATCATCACTCAGTTTTAGCCAGTTTTTTAAAACCACCCCTTTATCTGAAAGGCAGTTCATGAGCACTACATTTGTGGTTGATCCACCACCAGCTCCTTCTTTGCCGGTGGTAGGCGATACACGTCGTTTCCCAGTGAACCGTATTTATTGCGTTGGACGAAATTACGCTGATCATGCCCGTGAGATGGGGCATGATCCAGATCGTGAGCCACCATTCTTTTTTATGAAGCCGGCAAATTCGATCGTGACTGATGGTAAAGATATGCAATACCCAAATCTTTCCAAAGATGTGCATCATGAAATAGAGATGGTGGTTGCAATTGGCAAAGGTGGCGCTAATATCCCCTCTGGTAAAGCGCTCGAACATGTCTATGGGTATGGCGTAGGTCTAGATATGACTCGCCGTGATCTTCAGGGCGAGGCAAAAAAGATGGGGCGACCTTGGGATACTGGTAAGGCTTTTGATCAATCAGCCCCTTGTGCCGCCATTACCCCTGCAAGCCAATGTGGTCATCTTGATCAAGGCAGGATTGCGCTCTTGGTTAATGGCCAAGTGCGTCAAGAGGGCAATCTAAATCAATTGATATGGAATATTCCGGATACGATTGCTTATCTCTCAACCTTATTTACGCTTGAGCCAGGTGACTTAATTATGTCGGGTACACCAGCCGGTGTTGGACCCGTGCAAAAAGGTGACATTCTCGAGGGAACGGTTGAGGGTTTAACGCCACTCAAGGTCAAGATTATTTAATCCAATCAATCTTTATTTGCCCGTCCACTGTGGTGGGCGACCTTCTAAAAAGGCATGCACGCCTTCTTTGAAGTCAGCGCTGTTATAGGTTTCTCTCATCAGCCCTGTACAGTTTGGGAGATTGCTATCTAGCATGCGAGCTAAAGTGAGTTTGCTCGACTTCTGAGTAATGGGGGCAAGCGTTGCCAACTTATTGGCTAAGATATCAGCATGCTCAGTAAGTTCAGTTGCCATAACAGTTTGATAGAGGTAGCCCATCTCCAATAACTCGGGCGCCTTTACTAGTTCAGCACCAAGTAACATGCGCTTAAACATTGCTGCGCCAAGATGAGATACAAGCCAGGAGACATTATTTGGTGATAAAGCATTGCCTAGCGTTCTAGCGATGGGGATGCCAAATTTGGCATCAATGTTAGAGATCCTAAAATCGCATGATGTCGCAATCAATAATCCACTGCCTACTGCTAAACCTTCAATGACCGCAATCGTTGGTATAGGGAGGTGTTGTAATGAGTGAAAAATAGCATCCACGGCGACTTCATAGGCCTCATCTTTTTGGAGGGCTACAAACTGTTCAATATCGCTTCCGGAGACAAAAGCTTTATCTCCTTCCCCTCGAAAAATAGCTACACGAATATCTGGGTTATTAGCTAAGGTATCGCATATCCGCTTAAGCTCCTCATACATCGGCCATGTCAAAGCATTGCGTGCTGCCGGATTGTTAAAGGTAATGCGGGCAATTTGGGCTTCAATGACCAAATCTAAACAGGGTGGGGTGTTATTCATAACTTCATTCTATACAAACGCAAATTGCCCTTGCAAAGCCTTATTTGCTATTCTGGGTGTCACCTGCGATAGAATTCTTGCATGTATATGTTTCTACCATTCCTAACAGCATTGATCGGATTGATCTTGGTCTGGTTTGAGAGGCGGATGGCTGGCTTAGTGGTGCTGGCGATTACCATTGGTATTCTTATTTTCTGGTTCCGCATTCATGCAACTGATCATCTCAATATTAGTCTGTGAGTAAGCTTTCTTTTTCATCGCTTGCCGCTTTAGGTAATCAGCTAGCCTTACTAGCCATCATTGGTATGTTGTCGTATGCCTTTGTAGACCAACTCTATTTTGGCGAGTTACCTTGCCCATTGTGTTTAATGCAACGCATTGGCTTTGTGATTATTGGCTTTGCCTTGGTATTAAATATTCGCTGTGGCGCACACTCTTCGCACTATGGGTGGGGCATCATCGGCGGCCTAGTAGGTATGATGGTTTCTTTGCGCCAAGTATTCTTGCATATATTGCCCGGCGATAAGGGATTTGGCTCAACTTTTCTGGAGTTGCATTTTTATACCTGGGCTTATGTAGGCTACGTAGGCCTAATCGCTGGTCTGGCTATTTTGTTGATGCTACCAAATCGGGATGTTCGTTCTCGCTCTTGGTTTGCTAATGTCTTAGTCATTATTTTTATCGTCTTGGTGTTGGCTAATCTTGTATCAACTCTTTTAGAGTGCGGCATTGGCCCTTGCGCTGATGATCCCGTGAGCTACGATGGCTGGCATTGGTTGCGTGCCCGTTTTGGTTTCTAAATTCTTAGCGCTGCTGTCGATGGGTTTTTCTAAGAAGCTTTTACACTTAGTGATTGGATTGGCATCTTTAATACTAATCACCACGGCACAAGCCCAAACTAAATCCCTTGATAAGCCGAATATTGCTTGGCCCAAACAAGCCATACGGATTGTGGTTACTTTTACGCCTGGCGGCGCGCCAGATATTTTGGCGCGTGTACTAGCTGAAAATTGGCAGCAAACTCTAGGTGTGCCCATTGTTGTCGATAACCGGCCAGGATATGGCGGCAATATTGGGGCAGATCTTGTTGCTAAAAGCGAGCCTGATGGGTACACCTTGCTCATTGGTACGGTAGGTATTCATACGATTAATGGTGCTTTGTATGAAAAAATGTCTTTTCATCCAATTGACGATTTCACGCCTATTAGCTTTTTGGCGAGCACTCCTAATGTATTGGTTGTTAATAAACGCTTGGGTGTTAATAACTTGCATGAACTGATTGAGTTGGCTAAAACAAAACCTAATGAACTTACTTTTGGTTCTTCTGGGGTTGGTACTTCATTGCACATGTCAGGTGAGCTACTAAAAGAGATGACGGGTGTACAGATTCGGCACATTCCTTACAAGGGAAGAGCTCAGTCTTTGCCAGATTTACTCAGTGGTCGTATTTCCATGTTATTTGATAATCTTTCTTCATCTTTGCCGCTTATTAAAGCGGGCGAGATTCAGGCGCTTGGAGTAACCACCTTGAAGCGATCGCCAGTCGCCCCAGAAATTCCCACAATGGCTGAACAAGGTCTACCCGGATTTGAGGCAACCTCTTGGTTTTCATTGATGGCCCCTGCAAATCTCCCAAGCTCTATACAAAAGCGTCTAAATACCTTAACACGCGAAACCCTAAATATCCCTGAAGTGAGAAAAAAGCTCCTTACCAGTGGTTTGGATCCCGCACCTGGAAGTCCAGAGGATCTCTCCAAGCTGATGCAGGTTGAAAGCAATAAATGGGGTAGAGTGGTTTACAAATCTGGCGCAAAATTAGAGCAGTAAGAGACCATTTCCTTGTAATATTTTTTGGTCAATCTTGTCAGCCTATTATGAATTGAGGCGTTATAAAGGGTAGAACGCATTCAACTGTTGGAGGGAGGCTATGTTGACCAGTTCCATAAGTTTTAAGCAGCGGATTCAAAAGGCGATTTTAGTCATCACATCAGGCTTTGCCCTGGTGGTTTTTGTGCCTTCCTTTGCTCAAGCTGGTAATGTTGGCTGGGCAGTATCTGTTGGTGGTGGCTATGGTGCTTGGCGACCTGCAGCTTATGGCCCTTGGGGTGCTGGATGGGGCGGCAACTTTTATGGTCCTGCCTATGGCTATCCTTATGGTGCCGGGTTTTATGCTCCACCTATTGTCTATGCAGCGCCTCCCGTGATCGCCTATGCAAATCCTCCACAGCCTATGGTTCTGGCTGCGCAGCCTGCACCGCCAGTTTGGTATTTTTGCCCAAGCAGTGGACAGTATTTTCCATATGTGCAAAGTTGCGCTTCTGGTTGGCAAACTCAGCCAGCTGTACCGCCAGCTAATAGTGCAAAGCCTAGTTAGCATCTGACGCATTGATCATGAATTCATC
>JALRHB010000060.1 GCA_023253245.1 Polynucleobacter sp.
CACCCATGTCCATCAGTCCACAACAAGCATTACAACGCTGCATTGAACACCGTGAACTTTTTCATGATGAGATGACTGCGATGATGCGCCTCATCATGAGTGGTGAAATGCCGCCAACTTTAGTCGCGGGCCTCTTAGTTGCATTACGTACTAAAAAAGAGACCGTTGGGGAAATAGCGGCAGCGGCTCAAGTGATGCGTGAATTTGCCACCCCCGTCCACGTAGCGGATACCAGTAATTTAGTGGATGTGGTAGGGACTGGTGGGGATGGCGCTCATACCTTCAATATCTCTACTGCTGCTATGTTTGTTGCGGCGGCAGCCGGCGCAAAAATTGCCAAACATGGCAATCGCAGTGTTAGCAGTAAATCCGGCAGTGCAGATATTTTGGAGTCTCTCGGGGTAAAACTTACCCTTACCCCTGAGCAGGTAGCGGAATGTATTTCTAGCGTTGGCGCAGGATTTATGTTTGCCCCCAATCATCACCCCGCCATGAAAAATGTCGTACCCATTCGGAAGGATTTGGGAGTCAGAACTATTTTTAATATTCTGGGGCCGCTAACCAATCCAGCAGATGCAAAGCGAATTTTGATGGGTGTCTTTCATCCGGATTTAGTTGGAATTCAGGCACGCGTTTTGCAAGCCATGGGTATGGACCATGCACTCGTTGTTTATGGACGTGATGGCCTAGATGAAATCTCTCTTGAGGGTCCAACACTGGTGGGTGAGCTTAAAGCTGGCCTTGTTCGTGAGTATGAAATTCATCCACAAGACTTTGGCCTAAGAACAGCGCCAACAAGCAGCTTTAAAGTTGCAAATGCTGAAGAATCCAAAGCAATTGTTTTAAATGTGCTTAACAATACCCCGGGTCCAGCAAGCGACATTGTTTGCTTAAATGCCGGTGCCGTTCTATATGTTGCAGGCATAGCTCCAAGCATCAGCGAAGGCATTCAGATGGCCAAACATGCAATCACCTCTGGCGCCGCTCGGCAAAAACTAGATCAATTCATTGCTGCAACCCAAGGCCATTAAAGTCATTCTCATGAGCGATATTCTCGATAAAATTGTTGCCACTAAAAAGCTAGAGATTGCTGCAGATTCAAAAAAAGTTTCTTTAGGAAATCTTCGCGAACAAGCGCAAGCAAATAATCTCGATGTTCTATTAAAGACTCGGGGTTTTATTCAAGCCATCAATCAAAAAATTTCAACTGGAAGTGCTGGGGTTATTGCTGAAATCAAAAAAGCTAGTCCAAGCAAAGGTATTTTGCGTGAGAATTTTCAGCCAGCAGAAATTGCGCAATCCTATGAAAAAAGCGCTGCCGCTTGCTTATCAGTTCTAACTGATAAAGATTACTTTCAAGGTAGTAATACCTTCCTCAAAGTGGCTCGTGCTGCTTGCAATCTTCCCGTCTTGCGCAAGGACTTCACGATCGACCCTTACCAAATATACGAAGCCCGTGCGATTGGCGCTGATGCCATCCTGTTAATTGTGGCCTGTCTTGAGCTTAATCAAATGAGAGAGTTAGAAGCTTGCGCGCATGAACTGGGGTTAGATGTGCTTGTTGAAGTGCATAACGCCCCAGAACTTGAATTAGCACTGGAGCTCAATACATCTTTGCTGGGAATTAATAATCGCAACCTCAAAACTTTTGAAGTGACTCTGCAAACAACGCTGTCCTTATTATCGATGATCCCAAAGGGAAAGACGCTTGTCACTGAATCAGGCATCATGACTCGGGATGATGTAAGGCTAATGCGTGATCATCAAATCAATGCATTCTTGGTTGGCGAGACATTTATGCGTGCTAGTGATCCAGGCGCTGCATTACAGCAACTCTTCAGTTAAGCAGTCTTTAGAGACCTCAAGACATCCAAGCCAAATTTAATTAAGCCAATTAATATAACGGTACCAAAGACATCGCCTATGAACATCACTACAAAATGATGGAATGCTCCAGAATTATCAAGACCCCGAGTAGCGAACCACCATTGATGCAAACTAGCACTTAGTAGTGCATAAATCAAAATACATATAGCTAATTTAGGAAAACTTAAGTCGCTTAAGTCAGGAGATATTTTGATATTTCTGAGTACAAATATTTTCGCTAAATAGGGGGCAAAACCTGAAATTAAGCCAACCCCAATGCAAGTAGTGAGCTCCTGTGGAAATGCTCCAAAATAACAAATCAAAAAAGAGGCTAAGGAAATACCAATTGCCCCATATAGGCCAAAAATGAGCGTGAGAAATAATCGTAGTCCAGCCGGAAGATAGATCCAGTTAACCCCTAGACCATAAGATAGTTCAGATGTTAGCCAATCATTAAAATAGAAAGTGCTTGCGTACAAAGAGCTACTAGCAAGAATTCCAAGAAGCATTTCGGAAGGGGTGGCTTTCATGTTCGCTAGTATGGCGATCTTCAAAATGAGAATCTATAGAGATTCGCACCTAAATAGGGAATATACTTATACCAAGAGCCGAAGAGCTATTAGCCATTAATTACTAAATTTGAGACCGAAATAAAATGTCATCCGCAAAATCCTCTTGCTACATCCGCTTCCTTAACTTAATAGATGCGTTGGATCGAATGAATCCAGGGAAAAAACTAGATTCGGTTGAAGAAAGTCTGCTTGATAAGATCATTCTCAGCTTTCATGCGCAACAAGCTATTTTGGTGGGGGATTTGATCGCGATGTCAGAATTGGGTTCGCAAGCCACTCTTCATGGACGCCTTAAGAATTTGAGCGCTCTGGGCTATATTGAAATGGCTCCAAATGCCGATGGTCGCAAAAAAGAAGTTGTCCCTAGCAAAATGGCATTAAAACGATATGAAGAGCTCTCGAAATGCCTAGAGAAGGCAGTCAAAATTACTTAATTAGCCTACCTATCGCATCACTAATGCCATTAAAAAGCCCCAAGTTTTTGCTTGGGGCTTTTTTGTATCCAAAGGAATTAAGTTAAACGTTAAATAAGAAATTGAGCACATCCCCATCCTTGACAACATACTCCTTGCCTTCGGCACGCATCTTACCAGCCTCTTTTGCGCCCGACTCGCCCTTAAACTGAATGAAATCGTCAAAAGCAATGGTCTGGGCTCGAATAAAACCACGCTCAAAGTCAGTATGAATAACACCTGCAGCTTGAGGGGCAGTGTCGCCCTTATGAATCGTCCAGGCTCTCACTTCTTTGACGCCAGCCGTGAAATAGGTTTGCAAGCCAAGCAAGTCGTATCCGGCCCGAATCACACGATCTAAGCCAGGCTCATCCATTCCGAGGTCTGCTAAAAATTCAGCCTTATCCGCCTCATCTAGATCAGCGATTTCTGCTTCAATTGCAGCGCAAACCGCAACAACAGGAGCCCCCTCTTTAGCCGCATGCTCTTTAACCGCTTCCAAATGAGGGTTATTAATAAAACCGTCCTCCTTAACGTTCGCTACGTACATAGCCGGTTTGGCGGTAATAAGACATAGCGGCTTGAGCAATACCAACTCCTCTGGGCTCAAATCCATACTCCGAACTGGCGCAGCAGCATCTAAATGCGCTTGAACCTTCGTCAAGACTGCTACTAAGGCGGCAGCTTCCTTGTCGTTGCCGGACTTTGCGGCCTTACTCGAGCGATTGAGCGTTTTTTCTACTGTTGCCAAATCTGAAAGGGCTAATTCAGTATCTATGACCCCAATATCCGCAATAGGATCGATTTTTCCGGCAACATGAATCACATTCGGATCGTCAAAACAGCGCACCACATGGGTAATTGCATCAGTCTCACGAATATTGGCCAAAAACTGATTGCCCAAACCCTCTCCTTTCGAGGCCCCAGCTACTAGACCAGCAATATCGACAAATTCAACGGCTGCCGGCAAGATGCGTTCAGGCTTGACTATCGCCGCCAAGGCGGCAAGACGAGGATCTGGAACCTCAACCACGCCAACATTGGGCTCGATCGTGCAGAAAGGATAATTTTCTGCAGCGATTCCAGCCTTGGTAAGCGCGTTAAAGAGGGTAGATTTGCCGACATTAGGCAGGCCGACGATGCCACATTTCAAAGACATGCCGTTATTGTAAAGGGCTAGATTCGATATCATCGAGATATGTCAGAAGTTCAAGCTCATCAGCCCTCTAAATTATCCAAAAACCCGTCTTCGATTCGTTCGGTAGACGTGCTTGTCGTCGGTGGCGGGGTCGTTGGGAAGGCCTGTGCGCTAGGCCTAGCCCAACTTGGATTGCATACGGCTCAAGTAGCGCCCGGGATCGATAAGCTCATAGCTGCTCCCGCGGGCCCCCAATGGGGACAAAGAATTTATGCTTTTTCTCCAAGCACGCAAAAATTACTTGCGCGTTTACAAATATGGGATGCTATTGATCAGAGTCGCATGCAGATAGTCCGAGATATGCGTATTTTTGGTGATCGAGGTCAACAAAATGACTCATTACATCTGTCTGCTTTTGAGGCCGGGACACCGCAATTAGCATGGATAGGTGAATCGAATCTGATCGAACACACGCTAGATCAGGCATCACGCTTTCAAAGCAAATTAGAGCGAATTGACGATAGCCTAGACGATCTAAAGATCGATGCTGATGGCGTAACTCTACATCTTCACAGCGGCATTTACTTACACGCCAAGCTTCTCATTGCCGCTGATGGCGCCAACTCACCCATTAGATCTCTATTAGGAATTAGCCACAGTGAAGAGAGTTATGAGCAAAATGCGGTGGTTGTCAATTTAACTTGCAGTCGGGCACATTTAGAAACTGCCTATCAGTGGTTTTTACCCAGCGGAGATATTGTGGCCATGCTGCCATTACCCAATCAACAAGTCTCTATGGTGTGGTCAAGCTCACCAGAAAAAGCTGATTACCTTTTAAAACTTGATCAAAGTGAATGGGCGGCTGAGCTATCCACTCTTGCTGATGGTGCGATTACACAAGCGCTTGGGCAACTCACAATAAACTCAATACCGGCAGCTTTTCCATTAAGGAAAATGCGTGCTAGTCGCTTCATCGGACCGGATGACAACCCAACAGTAGCCTTAATTGGTGATGCCGCACATGTCATGCATCCCTTAGCAGGACAAGGCTTAAATCTAGGCCTCAGGGATGTGGCAACACTGCTTCATATTCTAGGTAAGCGCGAATCTTTCCGACCAATAAACGATAAAGTGTTGCTGCGCCGTTATGAAAGACAGCGTCAAGGTGATACCTCTGCTTTACTGTGGATCACAGACAAACTGAAAAAGCTTTTTTCAGGCACCAGCACTACCGAAATGCAATTACGTAATTGGGGGCTGGGTTTAGTTAATCGTAGTCACTTTATTAAACGGCGCCTTATTGAGCGCGCCCTAGGAGATGTTGATTTTGAATAAGTCATTTTTGCTCACTATATTTTTAAGTGCCTTCTTCCTATTGAGTGGCCATGCTAAGGCACAAGCAGAACAGCAAATTAAGACCGAGCTACAAAAAAGAATTGGTGGTGGCGCCAAAATTAAGAATGTGAGCCCCTCCCCCATCTCAGGCGTATATGAAGTTTTAGTGGGTAATGATGTGTTTTATACAGATGCCGGTAGTAAATATCTTATTCAGGGTGAAATTATTGAAATTGCCACCGGAAAAAATATTACGGAACAAAGACAGGCTGACCTAAATCGCATTAAGTGGTCTGAACTTGTTCCCACTAATGCCCTTAAAGCGGTTCGCGGAAATGGTAGCCGACAAATTGCGATCTTTTCTGATCCCAACTGCGGATACTGCAAACGCCTTGAAAAATCACTCCAGCAGTTAGATAACGTGACGGTATATACCTACCTCATTCCGATTCTCTCTGCAGATTCTGCACAAAAATCCAAACAGATCTGGTGCTCTGCAGACCCACAAAAAACCTATATTGACTGGATGATTAATGGGATCGCCCCTAGCGGAAAGGCAGATTGCGCTACCCCACTAGAGAAAAATATGGCTTTTGCAAAGACATATGGCATTACCGGCACTCCCACCATCTTTTTTACGGATGGTAGTCGCTATCCGGGCGCAGTTCAAATTAGCGATATTGAAAAGAAATTTGCAACTCTTAAATAGACCATGAATTCCACACATGCTTCAGATCTTCCAGCTATTCAGTACACCATTTGGTCGGCTGATTTGCATGGCCATCGCTTTGGAGTCAAGCTCAGAATTGAAAATCCTTCATCCGATGGGCAAGTTTTACAAATACCCACCTGGATTCCAGGTAGTTATTTAATTAGAGACTTTAGTAAACACATTGAGTCTATTGAAGCATATTCAGTAGAGAACCCAAATCAGCCCCTTGTATTAGACCGCATCAATAATGATCAATGGCGCCTTCCCAAGGTCTCAGGTCCAGTAGAGATTCTCACGACCATTTATGCATTTGATTCATCGGTGCGCGCAGCCTACCTTGATACCGAGCGTGCCTTTATTAATCCCAGCAGCATGTGCTTGGCCGTGAAAGGGCAAGAATCTTTGCCTTGTGCATTGGTTCTTGTTCCTCCAAAAGATGCTTGCAGTCAATCTTGGACTGTGCAAACAGGTCTGAGAGCCGCAAAAGTCGATGCGCAAGGTTATGGTTTTTATTTAGCCCAAGATTACGATGATTTACTAGATCATCCCATTGCGATGGGGGAATTTCAGATTGTTCATTGGCAGTCATGCGGAACTCCCCACGCAATGGCAATTCAGGGTTGCATTCATGAAGTAGATTTGGAGAGACTACAAGATGACCTGAAGGCAATCTGTACTAGCACTATTCATTTATTTGAACCCAAAATAAAACGGGCTCCATTTCAAAGCTATTTATTCTTAGTTAATGCTGTTCTGTCTGGCTACGGTGGATTAGAGCACAGGAACAGTACCGCTTTACTGTGTAAGCGCGATCAAATTCCACAGCTCAACATAAATTTAGACGAAGTTGCTTATCGTGAATTTCTTGGACTTTGCAGTCACGAATATTTTCATGCCTGGTTAGTAAAACGGATTCAACCCAAAGCCTTTCAGCCTTATCAACTTGATCGCAGAAACCACACTCGCCTGCTCTGGTTATTTGAAGGCTTCACAAGTTACTACGATGATCTGCAACTATTCCGAAGTAAGCGTATTGATCTCAAAACCTACCTCAAGCTTGTCGCAAATAACTGGAATAGTATTTTGCGCGGCCCTGGCAGACTGAAACAAAGCTTAGCCGATAGCTCGTATGATGCCTGGACAAAATATTATCAAGCAGATGAGAACACGCCCAATGCTGTAGTGAGCTATTACGGCAAAGGCGCGCTACTTGCCCTTGGTCTTGATCTAAAAATTCGGGAATTCACGAAAAATCGTCAATCACTAGATGACATTATGCGAACCATTTGGCAAAAGCATGGTCTAACTCTAGAGGGCATTGCCGAGGATGGTTTAGATGAAATTGTGACTCAAGTAATTGGTAATGGCTTCACCAAAACTTGGAATGAGTTTAAAACTCGTTTCATATTTGGCAAGGAAGATATCCCAATAAACAAATGGTTACCAAGTAGCATTACCGCAAAAACTAAATCTCACTCCAAACTTGAAAAAATTAAACTCCAATTAGGCATGCGCTACACAGAAGTCAATGGCTGGCTTAAGCTCACGCATATTTTGGATGGAGGAGCTGCGCAATTGGCCGGCCTGGCGCCTGGCGACCTGCTTGCCAGCATCAACGGCGAACGGGTTACCGCTACGCGTTTAGATAAAGTTCTTTCAAGCCTTAAACCTGATCAAGTCTTCACAAT
>JALRHB010000061.1:0-7479 GCA_023253245.1 Polynucleobacter sp.
CTCTGACATGCCTTCAGGTAGATAAGACTCACCTGCGGCATAAGCATGGGGCTCATCATGAGCATAACGATATTCTTTGCCATGACCCAACTCGTTCATGAGTTTGGTTGGGGCATTGCGTAAGTGATTCGGTACGGCTCTAGTCTGATCGTTAGCAACATAAGCGCGAGCGGCATTAAATGCTTTATAGCTAGCATTACTTTTGGCTGCAATTGCTAAGTAAATCACTGTTTGACCAAGCGCGAGTTCACCCTCGGGTGATCCAAGACGCTCATAAGTTACTGCAGCATCATTTGCAAGCTGAATAGCACGAGGATCCGCTAAACCGATATCCTCCCAGGCCATGCGAATAATTCGTCTTGCCAAATAACGAGGATCGGCGCCACCATCAAGCATGCGACATAACCAATAAAGCGCGGCATCAGGGTTTGAACCCCGTACGGATTTATGTAGCGCCGAGATTTGATCGTAAAAGTAATCGCCACCCTTATCAAAACGCCGCGCTTGAACAGTCAAGGCATTTTCAATAAAAGATTGATCAATATTTTTTATAGATGTATTTGGCGCAGAGAGCGCATTGCGTACTTGTTCGATGAGGTTAAGAAGTCGCCTGGCATCTCCATCTGCATGAGTGATCAATGTGCTTATAGCGGCATCATCGAGGGTGATATCAGGCATTGCAAAGGCGTGTGCGCGCTCAAATAGTTGTTTGAGTTCTTGAGCATTTAATGATTTGAGTACATAAACTTGGGATCGAGACAAAAGAGCTGAATTAACTTCAAATGAGGGGTTTTCAGTAGTGGCCCCAATAAAAGTAAAAAGCCCAGATTCAACATGCGGCAATAATGCATCTTGCTGACTTTTATTAAAGCGATGAATCTCATCAACAAATAAAATTGTTTGCTTGCCTTGTTCAGACATACTGCGCTGAGCTTGCTCGATAGCTTCTCGAATTTCTTTTACTCCTGCCAGCACAGCTGAAATAGCTATAAATTCTCTATTAAAGGCTTTGGCTGACAGTCTTGCTAGGGTAGTTTTGCCGACCCCAGGGGGGCCCCATAAAATCATTGAGTGTGGTTTGCCAGATGCAAAAGCTAGCTGAAGTGGTTTGCCAGTTGCTAAAAGATGTGTCTGTCCAATAACCTCTTCAATCCGCTGAGGACGAAGAGCCTCTGCCAGAGGTGGCGGTGGCTCTTGATTAAAAAGTTTACCCATGTGAATGAGAATTAGTTTTCAACAAATAACATTACCAGTGCAGACCAGATTAAACAGCTTGCTGAGACCAAAGTCAGCCGATTCCGAATCCTTAAAAATGCGCCGCATGCTTCTTCAGTAGGGAAATAATATTGATAAGTCTCCTTATCGATATTACGTTGAATGATTAATGCTGATGCCAAAATCACTAGACCTACTGGTATGTAAATATGCAGGGCCACCCAAGCAACCAGCGCAGGGATAACCCCCCAGATCCAGGCATTGCGATCTTCCCAGCGATCCCCTGGGGGATTTTTGCCTAAGGTATGGAGGTTGGCGCCCCAGTGCAAGGCCCCCATAAATGCCGTGATGACTGCGCCGTAACCGGCCAGAGATTCGGCGCCTAAGTAATTGAGAGGAGTTGGCGCTAATTGAACAACTAGGGCAAGTACAACAAATGGTATTAAACCCGCATAAGACAATTTAATGACAAGGGAAGGTAAGGGATTCACGATACTTCTTTATGAGTGAGGTTGATAAAAATAGATTATTGGTCGTATTGATAAACTCCGCGGCCAGTCTTACGACCAAGGTAACCAGCGGCTACCATTTCACGCAGGAGTGGGCATGGACGATATTTAGAGTCACTAAAGTTTTCAAAATAGACTTCCATGACGGCTAGGCAGGTATCCAGGCCAATCAGATCCGCGAGAGCAAGAGGGCCTATTGGCTGATTACAACCTAGTTTCATGCCGGCATCTATGTCCTCTGGGCTTGCAAGGCCCTCATGCAAAACAAAAAAGGCTTCATTAATCATGGGAAGCAAAATACGGTTCACCACAAAACCAGGCGAGTTTTTCACGGTAATTGGTTCTTTGCCAATCCTCTTAGCCATGTCAATAATGGCACAATGAGTAGCATCGCTTGTTTGTAAACCCCTAATCACTTCCACTAAAGCCATAAGGGGAGGTGGATTAAAGAAATGCATGCCAATGAAGCGCTCAGGATGAGAGTCTAATGCTGCAAGCTTGGTGATTGAGAGTGAAGAGGTATTGGTGGCAATAATTGTTTCTGCGCTAACGATCTCATCAATCTGCCTCAAAATTTTTTCTTTAATACCTTGGTTTTCTGTCGCAGCCTCAATTACTAGTTGCAGGCCTTTGAGATCTGTGTAGGAAGTACTGCCTTTTATTTTTTTTAATGCAGCTCCTTTGGCTTGATCAGTAAGCGTTCCTTTTTTAACTAAGCGATCTAGGCTTGTTGAGATTTGAGCGAGGCCGCGCTCTATAGCCGCGTCGTTCACATCGATCATTACCACCTCTAGGCCAGCTACTGCACACACTTGAGCAATGCCGTTACCCATCGTACCTGCGCCAATAATGCCGACTGATTCAATCTTCATATTATTTCCTTTTCTGATACTGGGTTGAACCAAACAATTGCTCTTTAGCCTTATCGTCATGTAAAGGTTTGCGCAATGCTGTTAATACTTCGACACCTCGTTTCACTGCTGGACGATTGCCAACCTTTTCAAACCAGCGCTTGAAATGCGGATAGTCATTGATATCAATACCTTGGTTCTTCCAATTGCGTGTCCAAGGGAAGATGGAAATATCCGCAATAGAGTACTGCTTGCCTGCAACATAAGCATTATTTTTTAGTTGTTGATCAAGTACTCCGTATAGTCGTTTGGCTTCATTTGTGTAGCGATTGATCGCATACTCAATCTTTTCCGGGGCATAGAGGCGGAAATGATGGTTTTGCCCCAACAAAGGCCCCAAGCCACCCATTTGGAACATTAGCCACTGCAGTACCTCGTATTTACCGCGCACGGATTTGGGCAGGAATTTTCCCGTCTTTGCAGCAAGATAGAGCAAAATTGCGCCAGATTCAAAAAGATGAATCGGTTTTCCGTCAGGACCGTGTGGATCAACAATTGCTGGAATCTTGTTGTTTGGGCTGATCGCTAAAAAATCTTTTTTAAATTGATCGCCAGCGCCAATATCAATTGGATGTGCAATCCAATCTTTTCCTAACTTATAGCCACATTCTTCGAGCATGATGTGTACTTTATGGCCGTTTGGAGTAGCCCAGCTGTAAACATCGATTATGTTCTTTTTATTTGATTTGGTGCTTATCATGTTATTCCTTAAAAAATTACAGCGCCTTCAGTCTATTTAGCGCAGTGTGCAGAGTTTGTTCTTGTTTGGCAAAACAAAAACGAATGACGCCAGATTCCTTGGGTTGATCATAAAAAGCGGAAATAGGGATGGCTGCTACACCTACTTCAGTAGTTAACCATGCGCAGAATTCCGCTTCTCCGAGTTTGGCTTCTGGTACCTGAAGATTGGTGTAATCAGCGCATTGGAAGTATGTGCCAGGTGAGGGCAGAAGGTTGAATCGCGTCCCTTGTAAGCCCGCTCTAAAGTAATCACGCTTTGACTGATAAAAAGGGGCAAGATCTAGGTAATGACGAGGCTCTTGTAGGTATTTTGCTAAACCATATTGCATTGGGGTGTTCACGGTAAATACATTGAATTGATGTACTTTGCGAAATTCTTTCATCATATTGGCAGGTGCCGCAACATAACCGACTTTCCATCCAGTGACATGGTAAGTTTTGCCAAAGCTGGAAATCAGAAAGCTGCGCGCTGCTAGCTCTGGGTGACTGGCTACGCTTTGATGTTGTTTTCCATCGTAGACCATATGCTCATATACCTCATCACTCAAAATCAGAGCATCAGTAGCTTTAACTAATTGGGCTAAGCGATCTAAGTCAGATCGCTGCCAAACCATTCCTGTTGGATTGTGGGGTGTATTAATAATGACCAGCCGCGTTTTATTTCCAATCGCCTTGCTTAATTCCTCCCAAGGTATTTCATAAGAGCTAACACGTCCATGTGCATCACGTTGAGCGAGTAAAGAGACTGCAATTGTTTTGCCGCCAGCTAGCTCAATCGAGGGACGATAACTGTCATAGGCTGGTTCAATGATGACAACTTCATCTCCTGGACTAACGCAGGCAAGTATTGCCGTGATGATTCCCTGTGTACCACCTGCAGTAATGGTGATCTCGGTATCAGGATCGTAGTAATGGTCATAGAGTGCCAAGTTCTTTTTGGCTACCTCTTGCCGTAAGCAGGGAATGCCAGCCATTGGCGGGTATTGATTGTGATCAGCCAGCATGGCGGCATTTACGTCAGCAATCAATTGTCGATCGCATGGAAAATCGGGGAAGCCCTGACCTAGGTTAATTGCCTGATGCTCTGCTGCCAGGGCTGACATCACGGTAAATACCGTTGTACCTACCTGTGGAAGGCGGCTAGGAAACTGCGGGGTATTCAGTGATTTTTGATCCATAGAGTCATTTAAGGCAAATTTAAACTGTAGTCGCTAGAATGGAAGTAATTTATATCGAAATTGTGCCATGTTGATCGTCCTTTCACCTGCTAAATCTCTAGATTACAAAACCCCAGTCAAGGTCAAGGCGCCTACTTTGCCCGAGTTTGTCTCCGAATCGGCTAAGTTGATTGCTGACCTTAAGAAATTAGCTCCACAAGAGGTTGCTGATCTTATGGGCTTATCTGACCAGTTAGCCATATTAAATGTTGGTCGCTATCGTGATTGGTCCAAGAAGTTCACCGAAGCAAACAGTAAGCCCGCTATCTATGCATTTGATGGGGATGTCTATGATGGTTTTGATGTCAAATCACTTAGCCCAAAAGCGGTCGACTTTGCGCAAGATCACATTCGCATCCTATCGGGCTTATATGGTGCATTAAGGCCTTTAGACTTAATGCAACCCTATCGCCTAGAGATGGGCACTGCATTTAAAAATGCCAGAGGTAAGGATTTGTATGCTTTTTGGGGTGAGCAGATTACCGAATCCCTAAAAAAAATTCTCGACAAGCAAAAGAAGCCCGTGCTACTGAATTTAGCATCCGAAGAATATTTCAAGGTGTTGCAGCCCCGTAAACTCGATTGCCCAGTTATTGCGCCAGTATTTCAGGATGAAAAGGATGGCAAGTACAAGATTATTTCTTTTTACGCAAAGCGGGCAAGAGGTTTGATGGCGCGTTATGTTGTCGATAATCGTATTACGGATCCGGCCGATTTAAAAAGTTTCAATTTAGATGGCTACAAATACTCTCCGTCAGAATCAAGTACAGAAAAACCAGTCTTTAGACGTTCACACAGAAAGTAAGAGATAGTTCTATGGCTGTTCATCGTACGAAGTCCTCACAACGATCCTCCCCGGATGTTGAGCGGCTTGTTGCTGACGCAATCTCATTGGCAGCATCTGGCAGTGAGGTTGAGGATCGTTTTTGGGAGAAGCGCTTAGATACTCGCTTATTACGCTTGTTAAAAAGCCAAAATCAAAATGCTATCGATGCGGCCTTAGATCAAACCTTCAGAATCAATACTGTTGCTTTTGAAGTTTTGGCTGATTGTGCGGAAACCCTTGCTGAATCAATTACGGTTGAGCATGAAGGTCAGAGTTGGGATGTTTTGCTGCTGGCTTTGCCCATTGTCGCCCACACTCGCTATCAGATTCCCTCGGGTGCTTTGCCAGTAAATTTGATTGAGGCAACAGCATCAGCTTTACAGAACTCGATTGCTTCAACGGATACCCGTCTAGCGATTATCCCTTGGCTCTATAGCATTGATCAAATGCCACACTCGCATTGCCAGACTCGTATATTGACAGAGGCTTTGGCTTCTGCAGCAATTACTTCTAGCGAGGTGAAGCTAGAGTTGCGTGATATGTCTGAAACGATTGCCGTACTGGCTGATCCACGCTTCATTATTGCCGCTATTGCTGCTCCGAGCGGGATGCCCTTATTTCGTTGGCAGGCTGAGGTTCCAGTTCGGCAGGAGCGGGGCGTGAGTTTGATTGGTTGGCAAAATGCCATGCATGAGCCAATTGCCAATCTATTGCCTGGTTGTGAATTTGAGTTGCTATTACCTGAAGCGTATTTCACTAATTGTCGTCTAGCGGATAAGCATGTAAGACCCTTAAGCATTCGAGCTGCCGTCAATTTTTTAGAGAGTACGCTTGGAGTTTTGCCCGCAGGCCTCTCTTGCGTAGTGGCTGCATTTGGTGAAGAGCAAGCGGATGAATATCGAATTTCATTTAGTTTAAAAGGATCTTCTGAAGTAGTTTATGGGGTGATCTGGCCTCTTTATGATCGCGAGAGTGTTGCAAATGATGCATTGAACGATTTATCGGATGATGAAAGTCCAATGAAAAGGATTGCCGAAGCTCTTCATGATGCAGGCGTCGAGGACGTGTTTCGTCATGCGATGTTATTTGACCCGGAGCTTTGCGATGATTGTGGAGCCCCTTTATTTCCAGATCGTTTAGGGGAGGCAGTACATGCTGAAATGCCGGATGATGCTCCTACACAGCAGCCCTTGTTTCATTGAAATGTTTAGACAAAGAAAAAGCCGAGAAATTCTCGGCTTTTTAATGCAATAAAACTTTCAGTTAGTTTTGCACAAATGGTTCCGCATCTGCAAAAAGGTGAGGGAGCTTGCCCGTTTTCATTTCCGCGGTTTGGCAAAAATCAGCAAGACGAGTTCCTGACTTAATATTAAAAAGCATCGCTTTATTACCCAGCACCACTAGATCATATCCAGAGTTGGTATTTTTATAGCGCAAACTACCAGGCAAAGAATTTTCGCGAGCTAGATCAAAAGTTTTCGATTGCCAAGTCAAACGAATCTTTTCTGTTGTTCCAGTAGTATTAAATTGCTTATTTTCGCTACAAGTCCAGGTCGAGACCGTCTCGTTTGCATAGGCTGCGCCAACAAAGCCAGCAGCCATCATGCTGATGAGGAGTAGGGTGCGCTTCATACAGGCAGGTCCTTATGAAAGAAGATGTTTAACGCCTGCTTGCTCTTCAAGCAATTCGTTAAGAGTGTGATTCATACGCTCACGAGAGAACTCATCAATTTCTAAGCCCTCAACCATCTTGTATTCACCATTTTCACAAATGACGGGATAGCCGTAGATAACTTCAGCAGGGATGCCATATTCACCTTTAGAAGGAATGCCCATCGTTACCCATTTACCATTTGTGCCGAGAACCCAGTCACGCATGTGATCAATTGCTGCATTGGCTGCAGAAGCGGCAGAAGATAGACCGCGGGCATCAATAATCGCAGCACCACGTTTACCAACTGTTGGAATGAAAACATCTTTATTCCAAGCGGGATCATTAATGCTGTCCTTAACAGATTTGCCATCAACAGTAGCAAAGCGGTAGTCAGGGTACATCGTAG
>JALRHB010000061.1:7489-7733 GCA_023253245.1 Polynucleobacter sp.
AATTTTTCAATATCAGCAACGGGCTTATTTAATTTATTGGCGAGCTGTGACAGTGCGCGGTTGTGATCTAAGCGAAGCATCGCAGTAAAGTTTTTCGCGGGAATGTCTGGGGCCGATTTCATGGCGATATAGGCATTGGTATTTGCTGGGTTGCCAACGACCAATACTTTGACAGTTTTCTTGGCTACAGCATTAAGAGCTTTGCCTTGAGCTGTAAAGATTTGAGCGTTTGCTGAGAGTAAAT
>JALRHB010000062.1 GCA_023253245.1 Polynucleobacter sp.
AATGATTTCTTCAAATCTCAAACTAAAGGATTTTTTGATCGCTTACGTGGCAACTGCATCCCTTATGCTTTAGCTCTGGGTAGTCGCAATCGATTCGAATCACTCAGTATTATGAATGGTCCAATCCAGGATTCAAATACCGAGATTTGGACCTTCACGCCTTCTGCGGCAGGTGGCTTCTTAATTCAGCAAGACTATCTTAAAGACGAGTCTAAACGCTTTACTGAGATCCAATTGCCTCTAAGCGATGTTTTATATGACCCCAAAAAAGTTGGCGATCAATTGCCTGTTGAGCTTGTCTGGGAACTCAACTCTTTGATAAAACAAATTTATCCCGAAGAAAATAGCCCCCTAGAAAACACCAATAGCGTAGTCCGCCTGGTAGTTGATTTTGGAGATAAAGAAAGGTGGGCGCAAATTTGGGCAGCAGAAATTATTGATCCCACTTCGGGCGAGGTCTTTTCAAGTGCGTTCTGGGTTGAGCGTCCAGACATACCTGGCGGTTTTTTTACTGCTGATGGAGAATCCATCGAACGCACATTTTGGACCAATCCATTAAGCTACCGTCGTATTTCACGGGGCGTGGGCAGCGTCAGGGCATCCAGTAAGAAAGTGGCGCCCACTAAAAATGGTGCTACCCCAGCCGCTCCACCCAAGCAACGTTATCGCACCCATATGGGCAGTGATTATTCAGCCCCAACAGGTACGCCTGTGTTTAGCGTTGCCACTGGAAAAGTAGTGCACAGGGGCTATAACGGAGCCTTTGGTAACTTGATTATTTTGGAACATCCTGGCAACTACCGTACATACTATGCACATTTAAGCGCTTACAACGCAGAGTTAGAACTAGGCAATGAGGTGCGACGTGGTTTTGAGATTGGCTACGTCGGGTCAACCGGTCGATCAACTGGACCACATTTACATTTTGAATTACGCAAAGACGGGGTCTATTTAGACCCCTACACTAGCAAAAATCAATTAGATTTGTGGAATATGCGCGATAGCGATAGCGGACTATTAACCAGAGAAATTCTATTGCTCGGCACACCTATCTTGAGCGAGCAATAGCATTCGAGAGAGTTAAGCTAAAACCAGCACCGGCATCTTCGAGTGAACAATAACTTCATGGGTTTCACTACCCAATAAGATGTTTTTAATACCGCTTCGCTTATGTGAAGCCATCACAATCACATCAGCCTTTGCCTTTTTGGCAGCCTCTAATATTCCTTCTGCCAAATTCAGGTTGGCAATATGCAATGTTTTTGCTTTATGGCCAGAGCCCAAAGCTGTTTGTGATTTTTTTAATACGTCAGCAGCAAAAGCAGCGCAAGCCTTTTGATGATCCTTTTGCGAGACACCGTAGCCCATAGTGCTATCGGAATAGATCATTGGCGGCATAGGATCGGAAACATAGGCCAAGGTAATCGCTGCGCCATCACGCGAGGCAAGTTCAGCAACCTTCTTTAAGGACTTTTTGCTCACATCTGACCCATCAACTGGTACTAGAAAATGCTTAAACATACTGACTCCCTTTAAATTAGACCCACACATACTTCTTTAGATCATAATACTCAAAACTATCGAACAAGACAAAAAGAAAGGGGATAAGTTTGCTCAAATACTTAGTGGCGTATTTTTCCTTTTTTATTGCATTACTTGTAATTGATTTCATCTGGCTGCTCGGCATTGCCAAAAACTTATACCGGACGGAAATGGGTTCTTTGATGGCAAATCAACCGAATCTTTGGGCAGGGCTTGGTTTTTATCTTCTTTATGCTCTTGGAGCCAGTATTTTTGTCGTCATTCCTGCTCTATCAAAGCAGTCTTGGTTAGATGCACTGCAATATGGCGCTTTGTTTGGACTCTTTTGCTACATGACCTACGATTTGACTAATTTAGCTGTCATCAGGGACTTTCCGATGCGCCTTGCCTTTATTGACATTGCATGGGGCGCTAGCGTCACAGCAGTATCAACCACCATAGCCTACTGGCTTGGGAGTAAAGTTTCATAAAATATCAATCACATGAAACTCTTTCATCCTCGCATTCTCGACTCCTTCCACGGCTATAACAGCACCCTTTTTACCAAAGATGTGTTGGCTGGCGTCACCGTCGGAATTGTTGCTCTGCCTCTAGCAATGGCCTTTGCCATCGCAAGCGGCTTAAAACCAGAGGCAGGCATATTTACCGCCATCATTGCTGGGGGTCTCATCTCTCTTTTGGGTGGCAGCCGCGTGCAAATTGGAGGACCAGCCGGAGCCTTCATCGTAATTGTTTATGGAATCGTAGATCGCTATGGCATTGCTAATTTATTGCTTGCCACTGCTATGTCTGGCGTTTTTCTTTTTCTAATGGGGCTACTTAGACTAGGAACCTTAATTCGTTTTATTCCAGTTGCTGTGATTATTGGCTTTACCAATGGTATTGCAGTTCTCATTGCCTTATCTCAAATTAAAGAATTTTTTGGCTTACAGATCGCCAAAATGCCTGCGGAATTCTTTCTTGCCATTCAAGCACTTTATGCGGCAGCAAACACAGTCAATCTCGTTGCACTTGGCTTATCTGTTGGCAGTCTCGTTTTACTAGTGACTTGGAGAAAATTTCAAAAACGTCTAGGATTTGCTGGTCACATACCGGGAACTGTCGTTGCGATGGCAGCGGCAACCATAGTCACCAGTATTTTTAGTCTACCGGTCGACACTATCGGTAGCCGCTTTGGTGGAATACCCTCAGGCCTACCCAGTTTTGAATGGATTCCAGTGACATGGAGTACTGCGCAGTTTGTGATTGCCCCTGCCATTACCCTCGCCCTACTTGGCGCCATTGAGTCTTTGCTTTGTGCACGTATTGCTGATGGACTCATACATGATCGCCATGAATCTAACCAAGAACTCATGGCACAAGGAATCGCCAATTTTGTCAGTCCATTTTTTGGTGGCATGCCTGCAACTGGGACGATTGCTCGAACAGTCACCAATGTTCAAAGTGGCGGTCGTACTCCTATTGCAGGAATGGTGCACTCCCTTACCCTACTGGTAATTATTTTGTTTGGCGCACCACTAGCCAAAAATATTCCCCTAGCAAGCCTAGCGGCTATTCTGATGTTTGTTGCTTGGAATATGGGTGAATGGAGAAAATTTATCGACCTCAAGCAGTTCCGTATGCCCTATCGCATCACGATGTTGAGCGTCTTTTTATTGACAGTAGTTTTAGACCTCACCGTAGCTATTCAAGTGGGTCTGCTCTTAGCATTTATTACTTTCATTTACCGCATCTCTAGCTTATCTCGCTATGAAAGTGTTAGCGCACAAGACTTCCCAGTCCTCCATAATCAAGAGGGAAAGATGGCTGCGTTTCGCCTCTACGGCTCCATCTTTTTTGGAGCCGTTAAGCTGATTGAAAAAATTGAAACTGAATTACCGAGCAAAGCACTTGTTCTGGATTTTAAAAACGTCATTTATATTGATGTTTCAGGAATGGACGCCATTCTCGAACTAGAGCGCACTTGTAAGTCACAGGGGGTCAAATTCATTATCTGTGGATTTGCACATCAACCTCATGAAATGGCTGAGCGCGCTGGCTTATTTGAACTCCTACCAGCAAACCAGATTTATCCAGATCTTGCTCAAGGCATTGCCGCAAGCACCCAGCTTTAAGTAATACAAAAACCACCTTTTATTAATGCCTCAGGCAAGAACCAGGCACGGTAGAGGCCAAAAAAACCAGCAATAAATAACAATAAAGCGGCCAAGTATCGCACCCAAACATATTGACCAAATTGAGTAAGTGCCGCAGAAAATTTAGAAATCAACAACAAATTGGGTAGCGTGCCCAAGCCAAACGCCAACATCAAGCCGGCACCAGTCAAAACATCCCCTGACAAGAATGCCAATGGCAAAACACTATAGACCAAACCACAGGGCACTAAGCCCCACAACATGCCACTAAACCAACGAGAACGCCCCTGTGTAAATTTGCCTAAATATTTTCCCCAATAAGTCGCCACTCGGGTGCCAAGCCACTTGCCCAAGAATAAAGGGTTAGACGAGTCTGGGCGCAATAATCGTACCCCCATCAAAATTAAGATGATCGAAGTCAGTGCAAATAGAGGTCTCTGAATCGGCACCATATTTTGCTGCCAAACCACTACTCCAAGTCCTGCAGCTAGAGCGCCCAGCAATACATATGTGGTAACGCGCCCTAAATGCATGATCAGTTGCCAATAAAACAATTGCCTCTTGCTTCGCAAAGGAGCAATCACTTCTGCCGTAGCACCTGCCTGCCGCTCAATCGCAGCAGCAATTCCTCCGCACATCAGGGCACAATGCCAACCGCTAACTAAAGCGCCTAGAAAAACAGCAAACAAGAGGCTAGTGGTTAACATTTCTTGCTAATCGGTATGCAAATATTACTCATATCCTAGTAGAATAAACTGGTCTGATAACAAGATCCTATATGAATTACACCAGCTCGGATGCCCCAAGTAGCAAATGCTCAGTCTGTGTTCTGGGACAATTTTGCCTACCAGTAGGCATTAGCTCAAGTGATCTTGCTAAGATCGATACCTTAGTCAAGGATCGGGTACGCCTTCAAAAAGGGGAAACACTGTATCGTTACGGCGACCCTCTGAACGCAGTCTATAGCGTTCGTTTTGGCACTCTTAAAACAGAATATGGGCTAGAAGATGGTCGCCAACAAGTCATTGGCTTTCACTTACCTGGAGAAATTTTGGGTTTAGATGGCATTGGTAATGGGGAGTACCAATCTGAGGCTATTGCCTTAGAAGAAAGTGAAGTGTGCATCATTCGATACAGTGCTTTTGAAGATTTAGCCCGCCAGATTCCAGTGCTGCAGCAACAGTTTCATCGCATTCTTAGTCGAGAGCTGACCCAAGATCAGCGACACTTACTCTCCTTAGGAAGTTTACGCGCTGAAGAAAGACTTGCCGCATTTTTGCTAAATCTCTCCCAACGACTTGCGGCACGAGGTTACCAAGATAATGAGTTTGATTTACGGATGAGCCGAGTAGAAATTGGTAGCTATCTTGGCATTCAAATTGAAACGGTCAGTCGCATGCTGTCACGTTTTGCTGAATCTGGCTTAATTCAAATAAAACAACGGCATATCAAGCTGATTGATTTAGATGGGCTATACGAATTGGCTGGCCTACCGAACCCAGAGCGCAGCATTCCCATAAGGCCGGTTGCAGCCTAGAATTGCTAAATCAAGCTCTGATCAGAGTCTTTGGATGTCCCTGGGCAAATTCCAGGAAGAATATAAACAGTTAAAGCGCTAGAAATTGAACAGAAAATCCAGATTGTGAAAAATCCAATCGTGTAAATTCCTTCATCTGAAATATTTGGGCGATGTCCAAAAAAGAGTAGCTCTGATGGGTGAATCAAGCTAAATAGCAGGCCTTCAGCCAGAATAGAGACCAAAAATGATGGCCACATAATCCAGATGAAGAGACGATACTTCATTTGCTAACCTGCTCTACTTTGACTTGCTCAACCTTTAAACCACGCTTCACTACTCCATCTCGAACTGGTTTATCAGCGTATAAAGTGAAAGCCAAATAAATAGTGATAATGCAGCCAATAGCGGCAACTGCAGGCCCACTAATGAGGAGCCAAGGCCATAGTTGCTTAAACCATGGTTTGCTAGTGTATTGATTGGGCATATTCATTCTCTCTTTACTCTACTATATTTTTAGCGGGGAATAATAAAGCTTGATTTTTCATCGCGTTTTCTAGTAATCATCTCATTACCAGCTAACTCTTGCGCCACTACATCAAAGTGAATTGGATAATTTCCAGGCTCATTAGCTCCAGTAGGCGTGCTCACCTTAATTGGCATGAGCATATTACTTGCTGGACCAACCTCAATTTCAGTAACTACCTGACCTCGAGAATCCAAAATTTTCAGATCCTCCAAGCCGGTTGCCTTGACTTGGACATTCATATTATTTTCAGAAGCATTCATGATCTGAATACGATAAATATTTTCAATACGCACCCCATCAACTTCACGAGCCAAGGCACCACGATCTCGCATCACATCGACACGCAAGGGATTGCGAGTAGCAAGCGATACTAGGAACGCACCAGCTAAAACAGTAATAAATGTGGCGTAGATTAATACTCGAGGTCGTAGTATGTGCTTTATCGCACTTTGATTTGATTCCCTATCCTCGATTGCGCGTTCGGTAGTGTAGCGAATCAAACCCTTTGGATAGTTGACCTTTTCCATCACTTGATCGCAAGCATCAATGCAGGCGCCGCAGCCGATACACATGTATTGCAAGCCATCCCGAATATCAATTCCGGTAGGACAAACTTGAACACAAATACTGCAGTCCACACAATCGCCAAGACCTAAAGATGAATGATCAGCTGATTTACTGCGACTTCCTCTTGGCTCACCTCTCACCTTATCGTAAGTTACCAAGAAGGTATCTTTATCCACCATTACGCTTTGGAAGCGTGCATATGGACACATATACTTGCAAACTTGCTCCCGCATAAAGCCGGCGTTGCCCCAAGTAGCAAAGCTATAAAAACAGAGCCAAAATGTTTGCCAAGGCCCCAATGAAAAATGGATTAAAGCCGATCCCAAAGTTGTAATGGGGGTGAAATAACCAATGAAGGTAAAGCCCGTCCAGAATGCAATTAGCAACCATAAGAAATGCTTAGTAATTTTGAGGCGCCATTTACGAAAGCTCCAGGGCCACTCTTCACCATCTAAACGAATCCGCGCAAAACGATCGCCTTCAACCTTGCGCTCGATCCACATAAAGATTTCGGTATAGACCGTTTGTGGGCAGGCATAACCACAAAATAATCGCCCTGCAATGGCTGTAAATAGAAAAAGGGCGAGCGCTGACAGAATCAGCAAAAGAGTGAGATAAATCACATCCTGCGGCCATAAAACAATGCCGAAGATATAAAACTTACGCTGTATTAAATCAAATAGAACAGCTTGACGACCATTCCAATCAATCCATGGAAGACCGTAAAAGAGTAGCTGGGTAGCAAATACCAGTATGAAACGCCAGCGGGCAAAAAGCCCACTTACAGAGCGCGGATAAATCTTTCGCCGGACCTCATAAAGAGACTCCTCTATGACATCAATGGGAATGGACTTCCCAACCGGCGAGTGATCTGACACGAGTTACTTTGCCTGAGCAGGTTTATTGTTGGATAAGCCCCAGACATAGGCGGTCAATAGATGAATCTTCTCAGGGCTCAAAACCTTATCTTGGGCAGGCATCATCGCCATACGACCCTTAGTAATAGTCTCTACGATGGTTGCTTCAGAGCCGCCATATAACCAAGTTTTATCGGTCAAATTCGGGGCACCTAAAACAATATTGCCCTTCCCATCTGCACCATGACACGCTACGCAATTTGCCTTGAAGATCTCTGCACCGCGAGCAGCCTTGAGGTCATCAGAAGGCAAGCCAGATAAGCTACGCACATAGTTAGCAACATCAACACTTTGCTTGCTATCTAATTGCGGAAATGGAGGCATCACACCAGCCCGACCATTAAGTATTGTGGTTTTGATATTTTCTGGTGAACCGCCATATAGCCAATCGCTATCAGTCAAATTTGGGAAGCCTTTAGCGCCACCAGCATCCGAACCATGGCATTGTGCGCAAGAATTTAAGAATAAGCGCTGCCCCATCTCACGAGCTTTAGGATCTGC
>JALRHB010000063.1 GCA_023253245.1 Polynucleobacter sp.
ATTGCGCATCAATTGATATTCTTTATCTGTTAATGTTTGAGCAGGTGCTACCGTTATCGAGTCGCCAGTGTGCACACCCATAGGATCTAAGTTTTCAATCGAGCACACAATAATGCAGTTATCAGCCCGGTCGCGCACCACTTCCATCTCAAATTCTTTCCAACCCAAGAGAGACTCTTCAATTAAGAGCTCACGGGTTGGCGACAAATCTAGTCCGCGCTTACAAATCTCCTCGAACTCTTCACGGTTATAGGCAATCCCACCACCAGACCCACCCATTGTGAAAGAAGGTCGAATGACTACTGGAAAACCAAGACCACCAGTTTCTTTTTGAATACGTTGTTGCACTTCATGGGCTTCATCCATCGAATGCGCAATACCAGATTTAGCAGAACCTAAACCAATCTTGGTCATGGCATCTTTAAATTTCTGGCGATCCTCTGCCTTATCAATCGCCTCAGGAGATGCGCCAATTAATTCACAGCCATATTTTTTAAGAATTCCATGGCGATGCAAATCAAGCGCGCAGTTCAAGGCGGTCTGCCCACCCATTGTCGGTAAAATCGCATCCGGTCTCTCGGTAGCAATGATGCGCTCTACTACCTCCCAGGTGATGGGCTCAATGTAGGTCACATCAGCCATCTCGGGATCAGTCATGATGGTGGCAGGATTACTGTTAACCAAAATAACTTTGTAACCCTCATCGCGCAACGCTTTACAAGCCTGCGCTCCAGAATAATCAAACTCACACGCTTGCCCGATAACAATGGGACCAGCACCAATAATGAGGATGCTCTTAATGTCGCTACGCTTAGGCATTATTTGCCCTCCTTCTTAGCAGCATCGTTAGCATTCATCAACTCCACAAAACGATCAAATAAATAAGCAATATCATGCGGCCCGGGAGAGGCTTCTGGATGCCCTTGGAAGCACAAGGCAGGTTTATCTTTCCAAGCTAATCCTTGGAGAGATCCATCAAACAAAGAAACATGGGTGACGCGAATATTGTCAGGCAATGAATTGGCATCAACAGCAAAACCATGGTTTTGCGAAGTAATGGCTACGCGCCCAGTATCCAAATCTTTTACTGGATGGTTGGCCCCATGGTGGCCAAACTTCATTTTCAAGGTTTTAGCGCCCGCAGCGAGGCCCATAATTTGATGGCCTAAGCAAATACCAAAGGTGGGAACACCCCTTTCAATAATTTCTTTTGCTGCAGCAATAGCGTAGTCACAAGGCCCAGGATCACCAGGGCCGTTGGAGAAAAAGACACCATCGGGATTCATGGCGAATACTTCGGCTGCGCTAGTTTGCGCTGGCACAATTGTGAGCTCACAAGCCCGCTCAGTGAGCATACGCAAAATATTGCGCTTTACACCAAAGTCGTAGGCGACAACCTTCTTAACTGGCTTGGAGGAATCTAAGGTTCTGTAAGCAGGCTTACCATTTGGGCCATGTAAATCCCACTCTGCCTCACGCCATTGATATGGGGTTTTAGTCGTAACCACTTTGGCAAGGTCTAAGCCGGCCATTCCAGGAAAGGCTTTAGCCAATTTCAGGGCTTTGCCACCCAAAGCTTCGATGTCGTCGCCCATCTTGCCAGCAACAATTGCGCCTGACTGCGCTCCCTTGTCACGCAAAATGCGGGTCAATTTTCGGGTATCAATTCCAGAAATGCCTACTACCCCCGCCTTTGAGAGGTAAGCATCCAAGCTTTCTTCGGATCTAAAGTTAGAAACCCGCTTAGCGAGGTCTTTTACAACCAGCCCCGCCGCATGAATTTGGCCGGACTCAGCATCTTGAGCGTTTACCCCAACATTACCAATATGGGGATAGGTCAAGGTAACAATTTGACGAGAATAACTTGGATCAGTAACGATCTCTTGATAGCCAGTCAATGCAGTATTAAACACAACTTCCCCAGCAGTTTCGCCAGGAGCGCCAATACTGAGACCGGGGAATAAAGTGCCGTCGGCTAAAGCCAATACGGCGGGAGGAAAAGAAGGAAGCAAGGGTGACAAACCATCTCCAGTCCCTGCTCCATCCGACGCTCAACACCCCAAAAAGACCAACCCAGGAATGTTTGTGCGGGAGGTGAGTGTCTTTAAGCGCTAGGGTAATTTAATAAGTTTCGAACCTATCAATGATACCAGTTTTGCACCCTAAGCCCTTGAATCCCCAGCCAATTAGGCTCAAAAGCAAATTACCCCATCGGCCCTAGGACTAATGGGGTAATTTTCACATCCCAAGCTTAAATGCTTAAACCTTTACTTAGCCTTTGCGCTTTGTTCGATGATGGCCTTAATTTGAGCTAAAACAGTTTGATCTTCCATAGTGCTGATATCACCAGGATCGCGCCCTTCAGCAACAGCCTGAAGAGCACGTCGCACAATCTTGCCTGAGCGTGTCTTAGGCAAGGCGGAAACCACATAAACTCGACCAGGACGAGCAATCGCGCCCAGAGTACTGTCTACAGTTTTCATGCATTCCGCCTCTAAAGTTGCAGTATTGGAAGAATCCTTCGGAATGACAAAGGCAATTGCCGCCTGTCCTTTGAGTTTATCTTCAATACCAACCACTGCTACCTCGGAGATGTTTGGATGACCTGAAATACTCTCCTCGATCTCACGGGTGCCAAGACGATGGCCGGCAACGTTAATAACGTCATCAGTTCTGCCCAAAATGAAGAAGTAACCATCATCATCCTTGATGCCCCAATCAAAGGTAGAGTAAATTGTTTTGCCTGGAATTGTCTCCCAATAAGTGCTAACAAAACGCTTGTCATCACCCCAAACGGTTTGCATGCAACCTGGAGGTAATGGGCCTTCAATGGCAATAACACCCTTCTTGTCAGAACCCAACTCTTCTGAAGTTGCATCATCTAAAAGTTTCATGTTGTAACCAAAAGAAGGAACGCCTGGCGAGCCAAATTTATGAGGCATGATCTCCACACCACGCTGAATAGCCAGCATTGGCCAACCGGTTTCAGTTTGCCAGTAGTTATCTACAATCGGCTTCTTGATGGCATCATGGATCCAGCTAGCAGTAGGCTCATCCAAAGGCTCGCCCGCTAAAAATAATGCGCGCAATGTAGAGAGATCATATTTACTCAGGTAAGCAGGATCTTGCTTCTTCAGAACGCGGACTGCGGTTGGTGCCGAGAACATCACTGAGACCTTGTATTTCTCTACCAACTTCCACCAGATACCAGCATCTGGGCTAAGCGGTGTTCCCTCATACATGATTGTTGCCATACCATTGAGTAAAGGACCATAGATGATGTAGCTATGGCCAACAACCCATCCAATATCAGAAGTGGTGAACATTGTTTCACCTGGCTTGCCACAGAAGATATGGTTCATGGTGGACATTAAGGCAACTGCGTAGCCACCCGTATCGCGCTGAACCCCTTTAGGCTTGCCAGTGGTTCCAGAGGTATACAAAATGTAAGAAGGATGGGTAGCATCAACCCACTCTATTGGCACCAAATCATTAATGTGTTTTTGACGCTCAGTCGCGTAATCTAAATCACGCCCAGCTACGGTAGTGAACTCTGTTAAGCCGCGATTGACGATCAATACTTTTTCAGGCTTGTAGCTTGCCAGCGTAATAGCCTCATCAAGTAATGGCTTATAGGGAACAGATTTGCCACCACGAGAGCCTGCCTCTGATGTCACAATCATCTTCGGCTTAGCATCATCAATACGTGAAGCCAAGCTATGCGATGCAAAGCCACCAAATACGACTGAATGGATAGCACCAATTCTTGCGCAGGCCAGCATAGCAAAACAGGCTTCCGCAATCATCGGCATATAAATCAAAACACGATCGCCTTTTTGCACACCGTTTGCCTTGTAGATGGCAGCCATACGATTCACTTCTTCGTAGAGCTCTTTAAATGTGTATGCCTTTTCAACATTGGTTTCTGTTGAGACAGCTACAAGTGCAATTTGGTCAGCGCGGTCTGCAAGGTGACGATCGACTGCGTTGTAACAGAGGTTGGTTAACCCACCTTCAAACCATTTTGCAAATGGTGGGTTCGCGTAGTTCAGAACCTTGTTATATGGCTTTTCCCAATGAATGAGTTTTGCCTGCTCTCCCCAGAAGCCGTCTGGGTCTTTAATGGAGCGTTCGTGTTCTGATTTATAGGACATGGTCAACCTAAATGAAGTAAGTTAAAGATTCTGGAATCACTGAATTTTGCTAACCCCCTTGGCCGCTGTTGTCTTAACTGTGGGGCTAGTAGCTTTCGTAGACCCATTTTTCGCAGAATTTGCAAGCCCTGTCGATGCGTGTTTATGCTGAGATGGCGCAGCATTCGGGGTAGATTTGCCCTTGCTTACGGTCTTTGTAGACTTTGCTGAACGACATTTGACTCCTTTTGCACATTTTTTAGGCGTTGGAGCTGGCTTAACAAGGCTTAAATTGGCGTTTTCAGCCATCGCAACAGAAATATCCCCTGCATTTTGATTGGTTTTAGGAATAAGAACGGTTGAGCCTGCCCGGATACGCATGCCCTTAGGTATGCCATTGATCTCTCTCAGAGCCTGCGCGTCAACACCTAAGGTCTTTGCGGCCTTATCTACAGTCTCTGTTCTAGAAATCCGCACCGCAGTCCAAGTGGAAAGAGGTTTAGTGTACTTTTTAAGATTCTCCTGGAAGACCTCGGCATGACCAAAAGGCAGCAATATCTGCTGATTAGCATTACTCAAAATCACAGGCTTATTAAATGAAGGGTTGAGATTGTGGAACTCTTCCGCAGGAATTTCAGCCAACTTGATTGCGAGATCAACATCAATATCACTACCCACATCAACTGCAACAAAATATGGGTGATTTTCTAGTTCAGGCAGTACGATTCCATAAGCCTGAGGATCTAGAACAATTTGTCGATATGCCATGAGCTTAGGAACATAGTTTCTAGTCTCTTTAGGCATCTTCAAACTTAAATAGTCTGTTGGCAATCCAGCAGCTAAATTACGTTTCTGCGCCTTAGCAACGTTTCCAGCGCCCCAGTTATAAGCTGCTAGGGCTAGGTCCCAGCTACCAAACTGATTGTGCAAACGTTGCAAGTAATCCAAAGCAGCATCTGTTGATTGCAACACATCCCTTCGCTCATCACGAAAAACATTTTGCGTCAATTGAAAATCTTTTCCAGTAGCAGGCATGAATTGCCATAAACCAACCGCCTTAGCACTTGATTTTGCATTCGTAACAAACGCGCTCTCAACAAATGGCAATAATGCAATCTCCATTGGCATATTGCGCTCTTGCACTTCTTGCACGATATAAAACAGGTAGCGTGAAGAGCGAGCCATGGAACGGTGAACATAATCCGGTCTCTCGCTAAGCCAGCGAACCTGCTCAATCTCCAAGGGAGTATTCATGGGCTCCATCTGGAACCCATCACGAATACGAATCCATAAATTACTTGATGGCGCGTAGATGCCGCTCACAGATTGATCTTTTAGATTAACCCTCTTGGCCTTGGCCGCTCTGGGATCTGAGCGACCAGTGGAATCTGAGGACCAATCTCCCGTGCTAGCGCAACCTGACAAAACGGCAACCAAAATGATGGCCGCATAGCGCCAGAACATCAGAATCGATCCTTCCATGCACGAATGACTGCTAGAACATGCGCAGGACTAGGCAAGGATTTTTCACCAGAAATTTGCAAGGCCGCGTCCTGAACATCTTTTTGGTCACAGCGCATGAACGGATTTACCTGCAACTCCTGACCAATCGTTGTTGGCAAGGTAGGCAGACCCTGGTCACGAAGGGCCTTAGCATTTTCTGCCCAAGTAATAAGATTGGCGTTATTTGGCTCGACTGCCAGCGCAAAACGAATGTTTGACAATGTGTATTCATGGGTGCAATACACCAAAGTGTTTTTAGGCAAGGCAATAAATTTAGCCAAAGATTGACTCATTTGAGTTGGCGTACCCTCAAATAAACGACCGCAGCCACAAGCAAATAAAGTATCTCCACAGAACAACATAGGTTCCACTACGTTGGCCTGCATATTTGCAAAATAAGCAATGTGACTTAGGGTGTGTCCAGGAACCTCAAATACCTCAAAACTAATTCGAGGCTTAGCAATCTCTAACTTGTCGCCCTGAAATAAGCCATTTGTTCTTCCTGGGATTTCTATTGAAGCTGGGCCATAAACCGGAATTTCTGGGCCGAGGGTTTGCAAAAGTTGCAAGATGCCGCCAGTATGGTCTGCATGGTGGTGAGTAATTAGAATACCCGTCAAGACAAGCTTTTGCTGCTCCAGGTATTGCAAGACTGGGCTAGCATCACCTGGATCAACAACTAAGGCAGATTGACCATCATGAATACACCAGATGTAATTGTCATCAAAAGCCGGTATCGGCCACACGTGCAATAAAGTATTCTTATTCATAAGCCGATGATACCAACCCCACCCTCTTTATCTCAGTTGCCAACCCCACCATGGAGTTCATGGGAGAAGTGGCTTCAATCTCCTCCGGGAAAATATATCCTAAATTGGGAGCAAGGGTATTTTGACCAAATTGTTGTCGATGTTTTTGGTTTTTATGCTGTGCAAATTGGGTTGCCCCAGATGAATACCCTGGCAGAAAATCGCATGCCTTTACACGCCCTCTTGATCGAGTCTTCCGATCGAGATAAGCACCCCAATCAGTTCAACTGGCACCCCATTGAAGCTCACTCATCAGCTCTCCCCCTTGCCTCTGAAAGCATCGATTTGTTAGTGTTACCCCATGTACTGGAGTTTGCAGCAGATCCCCATCAGGTTCTTAGGGAAGCAGAGCGCGTTTTACGCCCTGAGGGACGACTCATTATTTCCGGATTTAATCCCGCAAGCCTTTGGGGCGCACGTCAGTATTTAAGTAGACTCATAGGCACCCCTTATCTGCCCAGGGATGGCCAGTTTATTAGCCTCTTTCGAATAAAAGACTGGTTACAACTCCTCAACTTTTCTCTTGATCGAGGACATTTTGGCTGCTACAAATTGCCTCTCACCAAAGAATCGAGCATGGCTAGAATGAATTTTCTCGAGCTGGCAGGCAATCGGTGGTGGCCGATTTTTGGGGCGATTTTCGTTGTTTCCGCGATTAAACGTCATCCAGGAATGCGCTTGATTGGCCAGATTCAGACTAAACGTATTCCAGCCATTCCCCAACTAAGCCCTGCAACCGAAAGTCATCAAAATTTAGTCGATAGCAAAGAACCTGTAAATTAACACTATGGGTATGACTAAATCTACACCTCACATCGTTATTTATACGGACGGGGCCTGCAAAGGAAACCCTGGGCCAGGGGGCTGGGGCGCTGTGTTGCGCTCGGGTGAACATGAAAAACAACTGCATGGCGGCGCCAAACTCACCACCAATAACCGCATGGAAATCAGCGCTGTCATCCATGCTTTGCGGGCACTTAAACAAGCTAGCTCAGTTGAGTTATGGACAGACTCCCAATATGTACAAAAAGGGGTTACAGAGTGGCTCGAGGGATG
>JALRHB010000064.1 GCA_023253245.1 Polynucleobacter sp.
AGTCCGTGTTTCTCCATACAGGAAAATGGGAATATCTGGGTTACGTTTAAGTACCTCAGTAATAAAGGCGCGCAAATTATTTAGCGCGGGCAAATCGTTGTCCTCAGAATCGCTAACAAACGCCTCATCATCAATAGATACGATAAAGGTTGAAGCTCTTGAGGCCTGCTGAGCAAAGGAAGTTAAATCACCATAACTGGTCAACCCAATCACTTCCATGCCTTCCGCTTCAATAGCTTCGGCTAAGGCACGAATACCAGAACCTGAAATATTTTCGGAGCGGAAGTCCTCATCAATGATGATGATTGGAAAACGAAATTTCATGAGTGCCCTTTAAATTCGCTAAGCAAGCGATTAATGAGATTAAGAAATAAGTATGGTTAAGTTTTGGGCAAAGTGACGCCAACTTGGCCTTGATACTTGCCGCCACGATCTTTGTAAGAAGTGCCACAAACTTCATCACTCTCAAAGAACAATACTTGAGCACAACCTTCGCCTGCATAAATTTTTGCGGGTAATGGAGTTGTGTTTGAAAACTCGAGAGTGACATAACCCTCCCACTCGGGCTCAAATGGGGTCACATTCACAATAATCCCGCAACGAGCATAAGTGCTCTTACCCACGCAAACCGTTAAAACATTGCGGGGAATTTTGAAATACTCAACTGTTCTGGCCAAAGCAAAAGAATTTGGAGGAATAATGCAAACTGGCCCCTTGAAGTCGACAAAAGACTGTTCATCAAAATTCTTCGGATCCACTATTGTGCTGTTGATATTCGTAAAAATCTTAAACTCATCGGCACAACGAATGTCATAGCCATAGCTTGAAGTGCCATAACTCACAATTTTTTGTCCAGCAGCATCTTGGCGAACTTGACCAGCCTCAAATGGGCTAATCATGCCTTGCTCGCCCATGCGGCGTATCCAGTGGTCAGATTTAATAGTCATGGACGAATTGTAAAACCATCGTGGGCGCTATGCCCATGAATTTAAGCTGGGGAGGCCAAGTTAGTAAAAACGACCCGCTCTGGAGCGTTATAGATTTCAAAATGCTTCCCCGAGCACCGAGATAACAAGGTGAGGTTAGTCTTACGGGCCAACTCTAAGCCCATTAGGGTCACGCCAGAACGGGTTAAAAGAAAAGGAATTCCCATTTGGGCGCCCTTGATTACCATCTCGGAAGTTAAGCGGCCGGTAGTAAAGAAAATGAGATCTTTGCCCTGCTTATTGGCCAACCACATCAAGCCTGATATGGAGTCGACAGCGTTATGGCGCCCCACATCCTCAATGAAATGTAGCAATCGGACCCCGCTATCGCCCTGGCGCTCAAATACTGCACAGGCATGAACAGAGCCCGACTTCTTATAAATGGTGTCATGGGTGCGAATCTCGTCAATTAAAGCAACAATCGCTTCTTGAGATAACTTGGGGCCATCAGGAAGCCTGATCTCTGCCATCTCCTCTATAAGGCCGCCAAACATCGTACCTTGACCGCAGCCAGTAGTGACCACCCTCTTACTGGTTAATGCGTCAATATCTACGGTGCTGCGATGGGTTTTAACCGCAGCTGAATCCGTCTCCCAATCCACCTGAATGCTGGCGATATCATGCGGAGACTCCACAAGACGCTGATTACGCAGATAACCTAAGACCAGGGCTTCTGGGGCGCTTCCCAGGGTCATGAGCGTCACCACCTCACGCTTATCCAGGTAAATTGTCAGAGGTCGCTCACCCGGTATATGGGTGGTTTTCAAACGCCCAGCCTCATCCAAGATTTGCACCTCATGGACTAGAGGCACAGAAGCATTCGACATCTGGATATTGTGGTGAGGAACCATAAAACGTCTCTTAATTTATTTTCAGATCGGTAATAACTTTAACCGCAGACTAAAATTACTGCTGAAATCCATTTCAAGCCTCATAATCTTGAATTGCTCCATTTTTATTGAATTTGTTTCTTTTTAAGACCGCTTTTCATGAGTAAGACCCATCGTCGCCTCTTAGTCACTTCTGCCTTGCCCTATGCCAATGGGCAGATTCATATTGGGCATTTGGTTGAATATATCCAAACGGATATTTGGGTGCGCTTCCAAAGAATGCGTGGCCATGAGGTGCATTATGTTGGAGCTGACGATACCCACGGCACGCCCATCATGCTGCGCGCTGAAAAAGAAGGTCTAAGCCCAAAAGAACTTATTGCTAAGGTTTGGAAAGAACACAAACGCGACTTTGATAACTTCCTCATCTCATTTGATAACTACTACACCACAGATAGCCCTGAAAATGAGCAATTGTCTCAAAGTATTTATCTAAAGTTACGTGACGCTGGCCTGATTGAAATGCGCTCCATTGAACAAGCCTACGATCCAGTTAAAGAGATGTTTTTGCCTGATCGTTTTATTAAAGGCGAATGCCCCAAGTGCGGCGCTAAAGATCAGTACGGTGATTCCTGTGAAAAATGCGGTGCAACCTACTCTCCAACGGATTTAAAAAATCCCTTTTCTGTAGTAAGCGGTGCCACACCAATCAAAAAAGTCTCTGATCACTACTTTTTTAAACTTTCAGATCCTCGTTGCGAAACTTTTTTGCGTGAATGGACTCAAATCAAGACTCCATTACAACCAGAAGCCCGCAATAAAATGAAAGAGTGGGTGGGACAACCAGGCGATAGCAAGCTTGGAGACTGGGATATCTCCCGTGACGCCCCTTACTTTGGATTTCAAATTCCGGATGCACCAGGAAAATACTTTTATGTCTGGTTAGACGCTCCAATTGGCTATTACGCGAGCTTCTTAAATTATTGCCAGACCAAAGGTCTTAATTTTGAGGAGTGGGTTACACCCAATACAACTACCGAACAGTACCATTTCATTGGTAAAGATATCTTGTATTTCCACACCCTGTTTTGGCCAGCCACATTGCACTTCGCTGGATATCGCACACCAAGCAATGTATTCGCACATGGCTTTCTCACGGTTGATGGCGAAAAAATGAGTAAGTCTCGTGGCACACTCATTTCAGCAAATAGCGTTATTGAAACTGGCTTTAATCCAGAGTGGTTTCGTTATTACTTTGCTACCAAGCTCAATGACAGCATGGAGGACTTAGATCTAAATCTTCAGGACTTTGTAGCCAGAGTAAATAGTGATCTTCTGGGTAAGTACATCAATATTGCAAGCCGAAGCGCTGGTTTCTTAGTAAAGCGTTTTGACGGGATGGTTTCTGACGAAGCTATGTCAAATCCCCTACTGACCACAATTACCTCTTCAAGCGAGAAAATCGCTCAATTGTATGAATCTCGCGAATACGCAAAAGCCTTGCGCCTCATCATGGAGTTAGCGGATCAGGTGAACGCTTTCGTTGATGAAAATAAACCTTGGGAAATTGCCAAAGATTCCCAAAGGGAGGCTGAGCTTCAAAAGGTATGTAGTGTGACCCTAGAGGCATTCCGTTTACTTACCCTTTATCTCAAACCAGTACTGCCAGCTGTCGCAGCAGGCGTTGAGGACTTCCTTTCTATTCCTCCAATGGGCTGGAATGATGTCAAAACGACTCTCTCCAGCACTAACCCGATCAAGCCATATAAACACCTCATGACGCGGGTAGAAGCCCCTCAAATCGAAGCTTTGTTGGCAGCAAACCTCTAGTGAATAGCCCTCTAGCAGGTCTTTTTTAAGGAATAAGTCGAAAAGTCGGCAGGTTTGCTGAAAAAATCGTTAATAATGATGGTTTAGAGGAAAATATATTCCTCGAATAATTTTGTAAAGCATTGAATTAATTAAGATTTTAGGAAGTCTGATGGCAAGATATCAATCCGAGTTCACTCAGTTCTTAAACGAGCTCAAATCTAAAAAACCGCATCTCGAAGCAGATCAGCAAGCTGGTCGCGCCCTACTGTGGGATAAAGAACCATTAACCCCTGAAGATCAGCGTCGCGCCAAGGCGGCAAAAGTAAAACAGCGCGCCTACGTGTATTCGAATGACTGAACCAATCTCGCAGGAGATACCCGATTTATTAGATAGCACTCCGTCCGTGACGGATGGAATGTCTTCAGCCTTTGCAAAGCTGTATGGTGAGCCCCTATTTAAACTCCCTTCTGATCTTTATATCCCCCCAGATGCATTAGAAGTTTTTCTAGAGGCTTTTGAGGGCCCGCTTGACCTTCTGCTGTACCTCATTCGTAAGCAAAACTTCAATGTATTAGATATTCCAATGGCACAGGTTACCCAACAGTACCTGAGCTACATCGATCAAATTCGACATCACAATCTAGAGCTGGCAGCGGAGTATTTGCTCATGGCGGCGATGTTGATTGAAATCAAATCTCGCATGCTTTTGCCAATGAAAAAAGCGGACAGCGATGAAGAGGTTGAAGATCCTCGCGCTGAATTAGTACGACGCCTCCTAGAGTATGAGCGCATGAAGTTAGCTGCTCAAGAGCTTGATCAAATTCCACAACAAGGTCGTGATTTCCAGATCGCTCGCGGCTATGTAGATACGACTGTTGCAGTTACTTGGCCAGAAGTTAATCTAGACGATTTGCAGATGGCTTGGCGAGATGTACTTCATCGTGCAAAACTGAATCAGCACCACACTATTACACGCGAGGAGTTGTCAGTTCGTGACTTTATGACACGTATATTGCGTCGCTTGCAAACTACCCGCTTTGTTGAATTCGGTGAGCTATTTGAAGAAGCTATTAAATCCGGAAAAGGGGTGCCTGTAGTCATCGTCAATTTCATTGCCATGCTCGAGCTTTCGCGTGAAGCTTTGGTGGAAATTACCCAAGCTGAGCCATATGCACCAATCTATGTTCGCCTTGCCTACACACCCGTTGCATGAAAATTATTAGCGATATACAAGAGTTGCGAGACCACCTCCGCGGACAGAACCGCGCCTCTTTTGTGCCAACTATGGGTAATTTACATGAGGGACATCTATCCCTCATGCGCCTTGCAAGGCAACATGGTGATCCAGTAGTGGCGAGTATTTTTGTAAATCGCTTGCAGTTTGGCCCTAATGAGGACTTTGATAGTTATCCTCGAACTATGCAGGCGGATATAGATAAGCTAGAAAAAGAAGGTGTCTACATCCTGTTTGCTCCAACGGAGCGTGATTTATACCCACAGCCCCAAGAGTATCGAGTAGACCCTCCACAGCAGCTAGGAGATATTTTGGAAGGCGAATTTCGCCCAGGATTCTTCAAAGGTGTTTGCACGGTTGTTCTCAAACTCTTGTCATGCGTGCAACCCAAGGTAGCAGTATTTGGCAAAAAAGATTACCAGCAACTAATGATCATTCGCCAAATGACTAAACAGTTTGCACTCCCTGTGGATATTATTCCAGGAGAAACAATCAGAGCACAAGATGGTCTAGCCCTCTCCTCTCGTAATGGATATCTCTCCCCAGATGAGCGTGCTGAAGCGCCGCAATTGCAAAAATTACTTCAGGAAGTCCGCGAGCAAGTTCTTAACTTGAATGTGCGTGATACAAGTGCAATTGAGCAGATCGAGAAAGATGCAATTGCAAAACTAACTGGGCGAGGCTGGCAACCAGATTACATTGCCATTCGCCAACGGTCAGACTTGGCACCATCAAATAATCAAAGTTTAGAGGCCGGAGAGCCGTTGGTTATTCTGACTGCAGCCAAGCTAGGCAAAACACGCTTGATCGATAACCTCGAAATCTAGCCAGCCACTCTTTAATAATGCTTAGGACTTAAAAAATTGCCCAAGCTCCAGACCAAGCTCCTTAGCTAATTCGGCTCCAGTCACTTTTCCCGCTGCGCCCTTAGCCTTTATCACTTCAATCTGGCCGCCATTACAGGCCACAAAAAATGAATCTAGCGTAATCTGCGTGATTTCACCTGGTTTACCTTTGACAGAGGCAAAAGTTGGGGATACATGTTTATGAACATCATAAATTTGCACCTTCTGCTCACCGAATTTCGTCCAGGCACCCGGCGCAGGATTGCACGCTCGAATCAGGTTATAAATTTGGCTGATGTGTGTTGCCCAATGAATTTGAGCAGCATCGGCACCAAACCAACCCTCATAGTTTGCTTGGGACTCATCTTGAACAATCTCTTGATGCTGATTAGCAACTACTAAATCTGCAGCCTCCAGAAGCGCTTGAACACCGATTGGAAATAGATGATCAAAGTAAATCTTTCCTAAAGTGTCGTCCGGACCAATAGCAACCTCTTTTTGCAAAATCACTTCACCTTCATCTAGCCCATCGGAGGGACGGAAAATGGTTAAGCCCGTCTTTTCCTCACCCAAAGCAATTGCCCAGTTAATGGCGCTTGGACCACGATACTTGGGCAACAATGAGGGGTGATATTGAATTGTGCCGTGCCGCGGTAGCTTTGCTAGCTCCTGCGGCACAAACTGAAGTACATAGGCCATCACACAAATATCAGCCTTGCTATCAATCATGGCTTGCGCCGCCTCAGCACTCTTTAAAGAAGCAAATTGCAAAGGGGTCAAGCCCCTTGCAATAGCAGCCTCCTTAAGCACTTCAGGCTTGGTGGATTTTGGATTATCTGGTGGACAAAAAACTGCCACCACCTCATCGCCACGATCTAAAAAAGCATCTAATACCGCTTTTCCAAAATCAGCACTTCCAATCAACGCAATCCGCATTAAATAACCTTATCGTGACGCAGAGATATCAATTCATCTGTGGAGTAACCTAACTCACTCAGAATTTCATCGGTATGCTCACCCAATAAAGGCGAACGCGTCACTTCAGTTGGACTATCAGACATTTTGATAGGATTTCCGACAGTCAAATACTTGCCGCGAATAGGGTGGTCTACTTCAACCACGGTACCTGTTGCACGCAATGATGGCTCTTCAGCAATTTCCTTCATTGAAAGTATAGGGCCGCATGGAATATCGTATTTATTCAAAATATCCATGACTTCAAATTTCGTTTTAGTCATGGTCCACTTTTCAATTTCACCAAAAATTTCCATCAAGTGTGGCAAGCGTGCCATTGGTGAAGCAAAACGCACATCAGTGATCCAGTCCTCTCGCCCAATAACCTTGCAAACAGCCTCCCAGACAGGGCCTTGCACAATGACGTACATATAGGCATTAGGATCAGTTTCCCAGCCTTTGCACTTCACAATCCAGCCTGGCTGACCGCCACCAGAGGCATTACCAGCACGAGGCACAGAGTCACCAAACACACCATTTGGAAACTGTGGATATTCCTGCATGAGGCCATTGCGCTCCAAACGCTGCTGGTCACGTAACTTCACACGACAGAGATTCAACACTGCATCTTGCATTGCAGCTAAAACCTTTTGACCGCGACCAGAATGAGTGCGCTGATAGAGGGCAGTAAC
>JALRHB010000065.1 GCA_023253245.1 Polynucleobacter sp.
AAATGATTTCCAGTCTTTCGCTCTAGCGGCGCCACTATTAAAAAACGTTGCCGAATTAGGCTACACCAAGGCTACTCCAGTACAAGCACAGGTTATTCCTGCAGCTCTTGCTGGCGGTGACTTATTGGTCAGCAGCCAAACTGGTAGCGGGAAAACGGCTGCATTTTTATTGCCCTTAATTAATCAACTGATTGAAGCTAATCCAAATAGCTCGCCCATACCGGGACGAGCTCAACCTAAAGTGCTAGTTCTCTGCCCCACGCGTGAATTAGCGCAACAGGTTGCTGCAGATGCAGTGAACTTGGTGCGCGGCATGAAAGGTATTCGTATTGCTACTGTTATGGGTGGCATGCCTTACGGCAAACAGATTCAGGCCCTTAAGGGTGCATTGTTAGTTGTCGCAACCCCTGGTCGTTTACTTGATTTGAGCGATAGCAAAGCGATTCGCTTAGATGATGTTAAGCAATTAGTCATTGATGAAGCTGATCGCATGCTCGATATGGGATTTGCTGATGATCTGGAGGCAATTGATAAACGTTGTTCTGGCCGAAATCAAACCTTGATGTTCTCTGCAACTTTTGCACCAAATATCATGATGTTGGCCAATGAGTTAACCACCAATGCCAAACGCATTGAACTTGCTCACGCTGGTGAAAAGCATGCCAATATTGAACAAAAATTGCATTGGGCTGACAGCATGTCGCACAAACATAAATTGCTCGAACATATTTTGGCTGACGCCTCCTTAGATCAGGCGGTGGTATTTGCTAGCACTCAAGTTGAAAGCGAAAAAATTGCTGACACATTACGTGCTAATGGTTATGAAGCAAGCGCCCTACATGGCGCTATGCCTCAAGCCGTAAGGATGCGCCGTCTTGAATCTTTACGCAAAGGACACACCAAGATCTTGGTGGCAACAGATGTGGCAGCTCGCGGAATTGACGTGCCCCGCATTAGTCACGTGATTAACTTTGGCTTACCCATGAAACCTGAAGACTATACACATCGCATCGGCAGAACCGGTCGTGCAGGTCGCAATGGTGTGGCTATCACCTTAGTAGAACATCGTGATCGCGCCAAGATTCGTAACATCGAACGTTTTACTCAGCAAGATATCGTTGCCTCTGTCATTGATGGTTTGGAGCCGCAAGCTAAACCTAGTTTTGGTGGTGGACGTCCAGGTGGGCGCTCCGGTGGTGGCAATCGTTCTGGTGGTGGCGGTGGTCGCTATGGCTCTGGAGCTCGTTCAGAATCGCGCTTTGGTGGGGCTGGTGGCAGCAACCGCTCTGGCAAACATTTTGAATCACGCTCAGGCGACTCTCGCCCTACTGGTGGCAATCGCTTTGGTGACTCGCGTCCAGCGCGTTCTACTGACTCTCGTGCAGGTGGTAACCGCTTTGGTGACTCACGTCCGTCTGCTGGACCACGCTTTGCTAAGCCAAAATCTGGCGGTCAACGCAGAAACTTTAGTGGTAGCTAAACATGGTTCACCGTCGTCGTCTCCGTTCTGCATGGAATCGGATCGATTCCGGTGAACTGCACCAAGCACCACGCCAGTGGCAGCCCTGGCTAAGCGACACAGGTTCTTTGACTCAAAAAATTGAGCAGGTAATTGGACAAAAACTAGAAGTTGTCGTTTTGCGTGATTGCCGTCAAAACTTAAATAGCGATGAAAGTCGCTATTTTCATTTTAAGCTAATGCGGTGTCGCGTACGAGAGGTACTACTCTGCGTCAATCAAATTCCTCTAGTAATGGCACACAGCATTATTCCAATTGCGAGCTCAAGCGGAAGTAATCACGCCATTCTAAGATTGGGGAAAAAACCTCTGGGAGCCGTGCTGTTTGCTAGAACGCGCATGCATTCTAAAAAACGACCCCCTCGAGAAATTGCCAGACTAGATAAGAAGAGCGAGTTATGGAAAAAATGCTTTAAGCAGTATTCCGAACTGCCGAAAACAGTCTGGGCAAGACGTACCCTCTATCAGCTGAAAGGTCATCCCCTGTTGGTAAATGAAGTTTTTCTACCTACCCTACTGGACTATCAGAGCTAGCATTTATTCACTAAATCTGTAGCCATGCTTGGGTGGCTCCTGCCAGAGAAATATCACCTGGCTGACAAATAAGCGCTTCACGAAAACCAATCTTCTTAGCAGCATCTGCTATCCGATGATGTGGGCAAATAGCCACAGCAGTATCTACAGGCAAACTTGCCTTACCAAGATAGCGGACAGCTTCCGATGAAGTCAGCAACCAAAGTGATTGAGAAAAATCAATATCTTGAACAGCAAGCCAAGCAGGATCCTTAAAATCCAATGGGGTGCGCGAGTAAACAGAAATAAGCTCTACTTGAGCGCCCGCATTTTGGAGGGTACTAGAAAGCCAATCTCTCCCGTCCTCGCCTTTAAAGATAAGAACCTTTTTGGCGCTCCAATCCCAAGCTAATTTTTGTAACTCATTCCATAGCCCCTCGGAGTCCCAATGGGAATTATCTTTAGGGTAAATAATATTACTAAGACCATCATTCGCATCAATGTCATATTGCTTTAGGGCTGCCTGACTACTGCCCCCCATGACTCCAATCGGAATACTCTGATTAACCACATCCCGCCATGGTTGATTAAGTAAATTCTTGGTGCATTCAACTGCGTTGGGACTAACAAAAATGATCAAATCTGCCGCTTTTAGGCTAGCCTGGATTTGCGATCTCAATGAAGCATCTGATTTAGGGACAATATTAAGCAAGGGTAAAGAAATAATCTGTGGCAATTTCTCTGAGCTAAGGCCGCTACTGCGCAGATTGGATTGAAGCAAGTGAATTAAATTTTGCGACTGGCCACTTGGGCGGGTGATCACTATAGTCCTGTTACCCATATGCGCTCAATCTAAAGCTAGAAGGAACTTGGTAAACCATTGGGCAACAAACTAGCCGCTCCTTGCGCAATTAAGTCTTGCGCCACACTAAGCCCCAATGCCTCTGCTTCTGCCAAACTCCCGACAAATCCTTGGGCACTTGCCAAACAATTTGCTTTGCCATCTACGCTAGCAACAAAAGAGCGAATACTCATCTGATCTTGATTCCATGTAGCATAAGCCGCTAGAGGGACTTCACAAGAGCCTCCCAACTGACGTGACACCATTCTTTCAGCGGTGACAGCATACAAAGTCGGCAAGTCATTTAAAGGGGCAAGCCATTCTTTAATGCTAGGATGCTTACTGAGCGTTTCAATACCCAAGGCTCCCTGTCCTGCTGCTGGGGTATGGGGATCAATTGGCAGCAGTGCTCGTATCCGGCTCTCTAGGCCGAGGCGCTTGAGCCCTGCGGCTGCCAAGATAATCGCCTGATATTCCCCACGATCTAATTTGACCATACGCGTATCTAAATTGCCACGCAATGGCAAAATTTCCAAATGGGGGAACTTTGCTCTCAGAACGGATTCTCGTCTAAGACTCGAAGTGCCAACGACTGAGCCTTTTGGCAGCGCTTCTAGGCTGTCAAAGTCATTGGATACAAATGCATCACGAGCATCCTCCCTAGCCATGACACAAGCCAATTCAAATCCATTTGGCATAACCATTGGGACATCTTTTAAGGAGTGAACCGCTAAATCAGCCCTACCATCCTCAAGGGCGGTTTCCAACTCTTTTACAAATAAACCCTTTCCACCAACTTTAGACAGCGCTTTATCTAATATTTGGTCGCCACGGGTAGTCATCCCTAAAATCTGCACATCGCACCCGGGATAGAGCTTTTTAAGGCAATCCCGGACATATTCGGCCTGCCACATAGCCAAGCGGCTCTCGCGAGAGGCAATTACTAGGCGCCGGGGAGGACCAGAAAGGGAATTTGCTGAGCTAGATATAGGGGTTTGGGACATAACATTTAAAATAGTAAATACCGACACCAATATACTGCGTTTATGAGCTCATCGAAAAATTCTCTTGCCAACAAAGACCAAGCTTGGTCGGCTCGTTTTACTGAACCCGTTAACGAATTAGTTCAACGTTATACCGCCTCTATTGGGTTTGATCAACGTTTTGCCCTAGTTGATATTGCTGGTTCATTAGCACATGCGCAGATGTTGGCCAATCAAAAAATTATCAGCACTCAAGATCTTGCGGCTATCCAAAAAGGAATGGCACAAATTCAAAGTGAGATCGAGGCTGGTACATTTAACTGGCAACTTGCTTTGGAAGATGTTCATCTAAATATTGAAGCACGTCTTACTGAACTCGTCGGCGATGCTGGTAAACGCCTGCATACTGGTCGCTCTCGCAATGACCAAGTAGCAACAGACTTGCGTCTTTGGTTACGTGGCAGCGTTGATCAAATTGCAGATACGCTCAAATCATTGCGTGTAGCTTTACTAGATCTTGCTGAAAAACATTCTGCAACCATCATGCCGGGCCACACCCATTTGCAAGTGGCTCAGCCAATTACTTTTGGCCACCATCTAATGGCCTATTACGAGATGTTTACTCGTGATGCCAGTCGCCTTGCTGACCTGCGTATTCGCTTTAATCGCCTTCCTCTTGGCGCTGCTGCGCTGGCAGGCACCACCTATCCGATTGATCGTGAGCAAGTTGCCAAAATTCTCGGGTTTGATGGAATTTGCAGCAACTCCTTAGATGCCGTATCTGATCGCGACTTTGCTATTGAGTTTTGCGCTTTTGCTTCAATCTTGATGATGCACATTTCACGCCTATCAGAAGAACTGGTGTTATGGCTAAGTCCCAGATTTGGTTTTATTGATTTGCCAGATCGCTTTTGCACGGGTAGCTCGATCATGCCACAGAAGAAAAATCCGGATGTGCCTGAGTTAGCGCGCGGTAAGACTGGACGCGTTTATGGTGATCTCATGTCTTTGCTAACCCTCATGAAAAGTCAGCCCTTAGCGTATAACAAAGATAATCAAGAGGACAAAGAACCGTTGTTTGATGCGGTCGACACCGTGCAAGACACCTTACGCATTTTTGCAGACATGGTTCCCCATATCGAGGTAAAGGCTGATGTAATGAAGGCGGCCGCCGAGGAAGGCTTTGCAACCGCTACCGATCTTGCTGACTATCTTGTGAAAAAGGGCCTAGCTTTCCGCGATGCACATGAGGCGGTAGCCCATGCAGTTAAGGCTTGCGTGGGACGCAACTGCATGCTCACCGACCTTAGTCTCTCTGAGCTACGGTTTGCTTGTGGCTTAGATAATCGACCAGAGCTCATCGGTGACGATGTCTTTGCTTTATTGACAGTCGATGGCTCTGTCAGCTCTCGCCAACATGCTGGCGGAACAGCTCCTGCACAAGTTTTGTCGGCCATTAAACGAGCTCGTGCCGACCTTTAATTCAAATGGGCTTTTGGGGCGCGCTTTCTAAGGGAATTGATCGCATAAACCAACTGCTTGCCAAGCTAGCGAGTTGGATGATTTTGCTATCTTGCATCGTCTCCGCATTGAATGCCTTATTACGTTATGGCTTAGATATCAGCAACAATTGGCCACTCGAATTACAGTGGTATCTCTTTGCTGCAGCTGTTATGCTGAGTGCTTCGTATACCCTTAAGCGCAATGAGCATGTTCGAGTAGACTTAATCTACTTACAACTATCTGATCGTGGGCGTATCTATATCGACCTCTTCGGCTTAATCTTATTTTTAATGCCCGCCTGCTTATTATTTATGTGGCTATCTTGGACAAGCTTGTTTTACCCATCGTGGTTAATTTCAGAGCACTCGCTCAATGCTGGCGGATTATTGCGTTACCCTATTAAATTCATAGTACCGTTTGGCTTTTTCATGCTAAGCCTTCAAGGGGTCTCAGAAATCATCAAACGCCTTGGCATGCTCAAGAGCAAAGATACCCTCCCTCTTGCTGATCTCGATTACGAAAAGCCCATGCAATGATTCCGCTTGAATGGATGCCGCCCCTCATGTTTGGCGGCCTCATTATCTTTATGCTGATTGGGTTTCCAGTCGCATTTTCCTTAATGGCCGCCGGACTCTTTTTTGCAGCTATCGCGATTAGTGAAAACTTTTTCGTTTGGCCATTTTTACAGGCCATACCTCAACGAATATTTGGCGGCGTTCTTGCCAATGACTTGCTACTAGCAATTCCCTTCTTCACTTTTATGGGGGCGATCCTTGAACGCTGTGGTCTTGCCGAAGAGATGTTAGATTCCATGGGGCAACTTTTTGGGCGTATCCGCGGTGGACTAGGATACTCAGTCATCATTGTTGGATTCATCTTAGGCGCCATAACAGGCACGGTAGCAGCTCAAGTGATCGCTATGGCAATGATTTCTTTGCCAGTAATGATGCGTTATGGCTACAACATGCGATACGCTACAGGCGTTCTAGCAGCATCTGGCACCATCACTCAGCTTGTACCCCCATCCCTAGTGCTGATTGTTCTAGCAGATCAGCTCAAAACCCAAAGTGGCAGTGCAGATGTCGGCAGCATGTACTTAGGCGCCTGGGGGCCATCACTCCTGCAGATTGGCTTATTCGCCCTCTATACATTCTTTTTGTCGCGCTTTAAACCAGATTACCTTCCGCCCGTACCTGAGAACGATCTGAGGCTTAAAGGCTTGGAGCTTTGGAAAAAATGCTTGTTCGGCATCATTCCTTCAGCTGTTCTCATTTTCTTGGTGCTTGGCACCATCATGACTGGGATCGCCACCCCAACAGAATCCGGTGCAATGGGTGCAATGGGTGCGTTACTGCTTGCATGGCTACGTCGAGCAAGAATTTCCAATCTCAAGGGGCTAATTCAAGAAGCATATCAAAATACTACTCGCATAACGGCAATGGTTGTTTTTATTTTGATTGGCTCCACTTGCTTTTCGGTTGTATTTCAAGGAGTAGATGGAGGGCATTGGATTGAAGAATTATTCTCCAATTTACCTGGTGGCTGGGTTGGCTTTCTGATTGTCGTTAATCTGTTTGTCTTTTTTCTGGCATTCTTTTTAGATTTCTTTGAGATCGCCTTCATCATTATCCCGCTACTGGCGCCAGTCGCTGTGAAACTCTTAGCGCCTGTATTACTCAGCTCTATGAACGGAAATCCTCAGGCGGCAGCCAGCGCTGCACTCGTATGGTTTGGTGTCATGCTCTGCGTCAACATGCAAACCTCATTTATGCACCCTCCTTTTGGTTTTGCACTTTTCTATTTACGTGGCGTAGCACCCAAAGAAGTGAAGAGTAGCGATATCTATTGGGGCGCATTACCATGGCTAGCCCTGCAACTACTCATGGTGCTATTGGTTAT
>JALRHB010000066.1 GCA_023253245.1 Polynucleobacter sp.
AGATCGCTATTGAGTGAAGTTTCATTGCTTGGCTTGATTTTAAAAAGCCAAATCCCATAAGGATTTTCATTAACAAGCTCAGGAGTAGTATCAACTTCTTCATTTAGGGCAACTATTTCACCGCTCACTGGCGCATGAATATCGCTGGCTGCCTTAACGGATTCAATTACGGCAATTGCTTCGCCTTGTTTAACCTGAAGCCCAAGTTTTGGCGCTTGAAAAAACATGACATCACCCAAGGCTTCTTGAGCATGATTACTAATACCCACCCAAATGAAGCCATCATCTTCTAGGCTAGCCCACTCATGCGTTTCTGCAAATTTAAAGGTGTCTGGAGATTTCATATTTTTTATCCTGTGTAAGTTATTCTAGCCTCTTTGTCATAAACTAGTGCCACATCAAACCAAAGTTATTCATATGCCAATAAAACTTGGAATCGTTCCCGTAACTCCTTTTGAGCAAAACTGCTCAATATTGGTTTGCCAAGAAACAGGTGATGCAGCTATTGTGGATCCAGGTGGTGACATCGATAAAATTTTGGATGGCGTTAAGCAAATGGGCGGCGTAGTTAAAAAAATTTTATTAACGCACGGACACTTAGATCATTGTGCAGCTGCTAAAGATTTGTCTGATCAGTTGGGTGTGCCAATTGAGGGGCCTCAAAGAGATGAACAGTTTTGGCTAGATCAACTTCCAGAGCAAACAGTGCGTTTTGGGTTTGGACATGCGAAGGCATTTATACCAACACGTTGGTTAGAAGATGGCGATCATGTTCAAGTTGGAAATGTTGATTTAGAGGTTTTGCACTGCCCGGGCCATACTCCAGGTCACGTAGTATTTTTTGATAAAGAAGATCGTCTTGCTTTGGTGGGCGATGTCTTGTTTGCCGGATCGATTGGAAGAACGGATTTTCCTCGTGGCAATCACGCCGATTTGATTAATGCAATCAAAACGAAGTTATGGCCTCTTGGTGATGATGTGCAATTTGTCCCAGGTCATGGGCCGATGTCAACTTTTGGAAAAGAGCGCCAAACAAATCCGTATGTCGCGGATTGAAAAAGCTAAATACTGTTAACTCGACTTAGGTTTTTGCAGAACCAGTACGATGGGTGCGGTTGTAAAGGCAGCTGGCACAAATCCAGCGTTGTTTACGGTTGCTAGTAGGAATCCATGTGCCACCCTCGAGGCGCTTTTCGCGACTGCATGACGAGCAAAATTTTAGACTCTGAGAGGTATCTTGTGTTGCGGCTGGAGTAGAGGTAGTCATGGGCAATCCGGGTAAGCCAAATCTTGTACAGAGGATCTATTTTACCCGTTTTGTCCTGCTGGGGCTGGGCTTAGGACAACCCTAACCGAATCCGCCGTCTTGTTGCCATCAAAATCAAGCCAAGCCTTGTTCTCAAAATCATAAAGTTTGCATTTGCGTGCTGTATCGAAATACCAGGCCCAGGAGAACTTTTGTACAAAAATACGCTCTGGAAGGATGGTTTCGAGCGTCGTTTGGGCCTCTTTTAGACGATATAGTGGTACGCTCATATCGACATGATGGGCAGTATGTTCCATGATGTGATGCATTAGGGAGCCCCAAAGCCAGCTAAAGGTGAGATGCACAGTTGTGGAAACAAAGGGCTGAGCACGTAGCCATTCTGATTTTTTATCGTACCAAGACACTGAAGGATGGGTATGGTGAACGTAGACTACAAACCCAATCATGCCATTCCAAAATAAAAATGGGATTGCAAAACCAGTAATTAGGCCGATCCAAACCGACTGCCCTGTTGCTAGGGCGCCTGCAAATAGACATCCAATCCAAATGATCGCAAAAGCAGTCACAAGTAAATTGTCTTTGAGGAAAATTGGCCGATCGCCTGGCTTGTTTTTGGCATTGGGGAAGTACTCACGTCTCCACCAAATTTCTATTAGGTAATAAAAAACGGGACCCCAACCGCTGCGGTATAAACGCTCCAAGGCTTTACGCCAAGATGGTAGGGCATCGTATTCAGCTTTTGAGAGTGGAGCCCAAACGAAATCAAAACCCTTGAGGTTGGTTTGGCCATGGTGCACAACGTTATGGCCTACATCCCAGAGGCTATAAGGGGTGAGGGATGGAAGAAAAGCAATGCGACCTAACACTTTATTAAGTTCCCGATATGGGGTAAAGCTTTGGTGGCAAGCATCATGCCCCAAAATAAAGATGCGACCGGTAACAAATCCTGCAACTATTCCAAATAAGATTTTTAATAAGATACTTTCAACAAAAACTGTTCCCGCGATGCAGCCAAGCCACAAAACAGCATCGACTATTAGCAAAAGAATCGCTTTTGCCGTTTCTCCTTGAGCCATTGGAATGAGCCAGCTACGAATAATTTTTCGGTGCGGTAATGGCAAGTCAGGGGCCAGGGGGTTGGCTATTGAGGGCTCAGAAAGGGATGGATTAAGGTGATTAGACATGATAAGAATCAATAAGTTAGGTGCAAATGATAGCCTTTTTCATGATTTTCCGCATGATATAGGTCAAAAACCCCCTATTTTTGGCGCGCCCGGCAGGAATCGAACCTGCGACCCTTGGCTTCGGAGGCCAATACTCTATCCACTGAGCTACGGGCGCTTAAAACAAACAATACTTTCGATATTGTAAGTGGCTATAAGTGCCGCTCTCGTTATAATCTCGGCAAAGTAACCCTATAAACCCGTCTAACGATAAAAGTCCTATGAGTGAAGAGCACGGAAATCTAATTAAGTCCCCTAAACAATTGATCATCATGGTCTTTGCCAGCTTTTTTGTGCCACTGATCATCATTTTGCTGTTGATGGTTTTTGTTAACAATGGCAAAAGGGTTGATGGCGATGCTTCTGCTGATCAGTTGATTAGACCGGTAGCCCAATTAAACTTTAAAGATGCTAGCGCCCCTAGGGAAGTTCAAACAGGTGAGCAGGTATACAAAACAGTTTGCGCTTCCTGCCATAACAGCGGTGCAGCCGGAGCACCCAAGATGGGTGATACTGCTGCATGGTCTAGCCGAATTGGTAAGGGCTACGATGGATTGCTAAGCTCACTGCTTAAAGGGAAAGGTGCAATGCCTGCTCGTGGTGGCTCTAATCCAGCCGATGTGAGCGACTATGAGTTGGGTCGCGCAGTTGTGTATTTGGTCAATGGCTCAGGAGGTAAGTTAGCAGAGCCTAAGGCGCCAGCAGAACCCGCTGCTAAATAGTTCGGTGAATTTATAAACTTATAAAGCTGGCTATATGCCGGCTTTATTTGTTTTGTCATTCAGTTTTTGCATCGAGGGCAACTTGGTAAGCATCCTTTTTGCTGATACCCAGTGTTTGTGACAGTACCGTTGCTATTTCCTTGCTCCCAAGATATGGGCGCAAAGCATTAGCCCAGCTGACTAGTGAGGCATGCTCTGGAGCTTCATTGACATTCTTTTTGCGCCCCCCAACCAAAATGATGAACTCACCTTTGAGGTTTTCTGCATGCTCAAGTAAGAGCGGAATTTCACCAGATGTTAGAACAAGTAGTTGCTCAAATTTTTTAGTGAGCTCTCTGCCTATCAATACCTGACGATCTGATTCAAGATATTGATTCAACAGCTTGAGGGTGTCGCGCACCTGATGTGGCGACTCAAAAAAGACACTCGTTTTCGTAGAGTGACAGACATCGTTCATAAGGACTTCGCGGTCTTTGGCTTTGTGTGGACAAAAGCCTAGAAATTGAAATTGTCCCCCCGAGGACAGCATTACAGAGCCACTCGCGGATATGGCGGATGAAATAGCGCTGGCACCAGGAATGGGAATAATACGAAATCCAGCCTTCTGAACCGCGTTAACAAGTTTTGCTCCAGGGTCTGATATTCCGGGGGTTCCCGCATCTGATATGTAAGCCCAGCGTTCATTTCGTGCGAGATGATCAATGATCGTTTGTGCACCCGCGATCTCATTATGTTCATGCAGGGCGATACATTTTTTGTGGATTCCAAAGTGCTGCAATAGGGGTGCACTATGTCTCGTATCTTCGCAGGCAATACCATCCACGCTATTTAAAATATGTAACGCTCGCAGTGTGATGTCACCCATATTGCCAATCGGTGTGGCAACCATGTATAAGGCCCTATCTGGAAGATCCTGCTGTTGTAAAAAATCATATGCGCCAAGTTCCATAACGATATTTTTCTGAGAAAGAGTAGCAATACACAAGAGAATACGTTGCTTTTGAACGAAGTGATAGCGTATCGAGTTTTTTCTCGCTTTGGCGCATAATACAAAAATGGATAAAAATACCCTTGAGCGTTTGCGCACTCGCGCATCCCAACATTTTTTAGACAGCATTGCTGTAAAACAGGAAGCAGAAAAAATTCTGCCTACTGAAGTTGCTCGCGGCATACTTGTCATGACGGATTGTTTGCGTGCTGGTGGAAAAGTCATGGCTTGTGGTAACGGCGGCTCTGCTGCAGACGCTCAACACTTTGCAGCAGAGTTAATTGGTCGCTTCGAAAGAGAGCGACAAGAGTTGGCGGCTATTGCATTGACAACCGACAGCTCTATTTTGACTGCTGTTGGTAATGATTACAGCTATGACGAGATATTTAATAAACAAGTGCGAGGCTTGGGAAAACAAGGAGATATTTTGTTGGCCATCTCAACCTCTGGCAACTCTAAGAATGTTGTTAAGGCAATTGAGTCAGCAAAAAAAATGGGCATCAAAATTATTGCATTAACAGGAAATGGTGGCGGAAAGATCGCTACTCTTTTAGATGCGGATGACATTCATCTTTGCGCACCATCTAATCGTACTGCTCGCATTCAAGAAACCCATTTAGTTTTACTTCATAGTTTGTGTGATGGTGTTGATCACCTACTCCTTGATTAATGCTTAAGAAAGTTCGCACATGTTTAATACGCTCAGAATCAAATTATTCACTACGCTCTTAATAATCTCTTTTTTATCCGGCTGCGGAGTTCTTGCCGTGGGTGGTGTCGTGGCGGGGGCAACTGTTATGGCCGATCGTCGTACTCCGGCTGTACAGGCAATTGACAAAGGTATTGAGCTAGAGGCAAGTAATGCTTTAGCAAAACGCTATGGTGATGATGCGCATATAAACGTGACCTCATTTAATCAAAAAGTATTGTTGACTGGTGAAGTGAAAGACGCTGATATCAAGGGTCAAGCAGGGGCTTATGTAAAAGCGATGAAGAACGTGCGCTCGGTTTTTAATGAGCTCATCATAGGGCCTAATAGCTCATACACCGCACGTGCCAACGACACTTATCTTGAGTCGAAAATTAAAACCCAAATGATTTTTACTGAAAAGCTTCCTTCAAACTCAATGGCTATTGTTGCTGAAGGTACAAGTGTTTATTTGATGGGCATTCTTACTCAAAATGAAGCGGACCTAGCTAAGAAAATCGCTAGTAATACGAATGGAGTAAAAGAGGTTTATGCCTATTTCGACATTATTTCGGAAGCAGAAAAAGTCCGTTTAGAGAAACAGGGTAAGGCTGATGAATCTCAGCCTAATACAGCGCCAAATCAATAAGATTTTTTGCATTAGTAGATGAAGAATTTTTTCAAGCACACGCTCAAGAGTGTTTTGATGCCCGCCCTGCTTCTCCCTTGTGTTTATGTTCATGCAAGCGATGATGACGCCAAAGCTTACATGCTTGCAAAACAAAACGCATGCTTAGGTTGTCACGCAATTAATAAGAAAGTAGTTGGGCCTAGCTTTCAGGATGTTGCAAAAAAATATGCCAACAACCCCAATGCCGTCGCTTTTCTAAAAAATAAAATATTGAAGGGTGGCTCTGGTTCATGGGGAGTTGTTCCTATGCCTGGCAATAACAAATTAAGTGATGCCGATACATCTTTGCTCGTTGCTTGGATAATGCGTGGCGCGCCCACAAACCATTAAGGTGTTTTTATTGGTTTGCCGATCATTAATCGCAACACTTCAGTGGCACGTTTAAGGCCACCCTTGAGCGCGTAATCAAAATCACCCCATTGTTCATTGGCAGCCTCTTGTGCGCGAGTGCTGTGGTTTGCTGGTGGTAATTTCAAATATGCATCTGCATCACCGTAAGCATATTCAACCTGCATTCCAGCCTTTTGAGCCAAGTGCATCATCGCTTTATTGTTAGCAAGGCAATGAACAAATAATGTCTCGATATTCGTATTGCGTGCGTGAACTGCAGCCCGTGCTAATAACGCTGTGCCAATTCCTTGTGCGCGACCCTCGGGTAGGACAGATACACCAAACTCAGCTGCTTGTGCTTGGCCAACAGCTTTAGGTAGATAAGCTAGGTGTGCCATTCCAATCAATTGGAGCTGCGCATCAAAACAGCCAAAAACAGTATCTTTGTCTAAATCAAGTCCCTCAACATATTGATGAATTACTTGATCAGGGGTTTGTGTGCCAAAGCGCAGGCGACGATCCTCTTCATTAAGACTCAGAAGGTGTTGCAATATCTCTGGTTTATGGTTGGAATGCAATTCAAGCACAGGTACAGACAAGCTTATTTCATGTGGCCTGACGGGCAAGTGATTGTTTGCTTTGTTATTGTGCATAGCAGCATATTAGCAGAATTTGCCAAAATACACAGGGTTTTCCCTTATAGTCATTGAGCCCTCTTAAGCTGGGAAATTAAGACTAGAAAAAGCTGTCTGCGATGGGTCCCAAGGGGGGCGTAACTGGACAAATGCTAATAATTTAATAAAAACGTAGAAATTAATTCCAAGATCTAACCCATTGTTTTTTATAAATAAAAATAGGTGCCAGAAAAAATTTGACTTTTTTTTTAAGAAAAAGACTACGAAAGGTGTTGACAGACCTAATTAGGTGGGATATAGTCTCATCTCTCTGCTGAATGTTTTTTGAAATACATAACAAATCAGCCCTCTTTAAAAATTAGTCAACCGATAATTGTGGGTACTAAGTGAAAGCATCCAGTCCTTCGGGACAGATGTAAATAAATAGTACTCATAGACAGTAAAAAGATTTGGTTTTATTACCAAGTCAATTTCTTGAATGAGTGCGACGATCCGCAAGGATCACAGGAATTGAACTGAAGAGTTTGATCCTGGCTCAGATTGAACGCTGGCGGCATGCCTTACACATGCAAGTCGAACGGTAACGGGCCTTCGGGTGCCGACGAGTGGCGAACGGGTGAGTAATACATCGGAACGTGCCCGATCGTGGGGGATAACGCAGCGAAAGCTGTGCTAATACCGCATACGATC
>JALRHB010000067.1 GCA_023253245.1 Polynucleobacter sp.
CTGTTATTGCCATTACGGTTACGTCCGTCTTGGCGATTGCGACCAATATTGGCCTCGCGTGGGGCGCCACCTTCAACATTTGCTGCCGAAGCTTCTGCCGAGCGTTCGCCACGATCATTACGATCACCACGACGACCGCGATTGCGGTTGCGGTTGTTTTGATTGCGTCCACGCGGAGCGTTTGGAGTGGGCTTGGCTTCTGGTGCTGGCGATGAAGAGAATAATCTCTTAATAAATCCAAAAATTCCGCCGGTGCTAGCAGCCTCAGTTTTTGTTCTTTCAGCACGAGCCGGGCGAGGTTGGCTTGCTGGAGCAGGTGCATTAGGCGTAATACCTTTCACTGCTGCCTCAGCACGAGTTTTGACATCTGCATCCTTACGGCTTACGGCAGTATCAGTCTCGAGTTCGCTTGCAGCTTCTTGCGCCATAACATAACTAGCTTTTTGATCATCTAAGCGAGGATCATCGTGACGCAAGCGTTCTAATTTGTAGTGTGGAGTTTCTAAATGCTTATTCGGAATCATTAAGACATTCACTTTGAAGCGAGTCTCAATCTTGATTACCTCAGGACGTTTTTCATTTAACAAGAAGGCGGCCACTTCGACTGGTACTTGCGTATGAATGGCGGCCGTGTTTTCTTTCATGGCCTCTTCTTGGATGATGCGCAAGACTTGTAATGCGGAGGATTCGGTATCACGAATGTGGCCGGTGCCGTTACAGCGTGGGCAAGTGACATGACTGCCTTCTGAAAGTGCAGGTCGTAGACGTTGACGTGACATTTCCATGAGGCCAAATTTGGAGATCTTGCCCATTTGTACGCGTGCACGATCATGACGAAGGGCATCGCGCAAGCGGTTCTCTACATCTTTTTGAGCCTTGCTCGATTCCATGTCAATGAAATCGATCACAATCAAACCGCCCAAGTCACGAAGACGTGCTTGGCGAGCAATTTCATCCGCAGCCTCTAAGTTAGTACGGGTTGCAGTCTCTTCAATATCTGAGCCACGGGTAGCGCGTGCGGAGTTTACGTCTACAGAAACCAAGGCCTCAGTATGGTCAATCACGATTGCGCCGCCAGATGGCAATGGCACAGTACGTGAGTACGCAGTTTCAATTTGATGTTCAATTTGAAAGCGCGAGAACAGGGGCACGTCATCTTGATAGCGTTTTACTCTTGGTAAGTTATCTGGCATTACTACGGACATAAATGCCGCAGCTTGCTCGTAAATATCATCCGTATCGATCAAAATCTCGCCAATATCGGGCTGGAAATAATCACGAATTGCACGAATCACCAAACTAGATTCAAGATAAATTAATAATGGAGCAGAATTATTTTTGGCTGCTTCATCAATGGCACCCCATAGTTGCATAAGGTAGTTGAGATCCCACTGCAATTCAGTGGCATCGCGGCCAATACCAGCGGTGCGGGCAATGATGCTCATGCCATCTGGGACCTGTAATTGCGCCATCGCTTCGCGGAGTTCTTGGCGATCTTCACCTTCAATACGGCGAGAAACACCGCCGCCACGCGGATTGTTTGGCATGAGGACCAAATAACGGCCGGCCAAGGAGATAAAAGAGGTCAAGGCGGCCCCTTTTTGGCCACGCTCTTCCTTTTCTACTTGAACAATGATTTCTTGGCCTTCGCGTAAAGCATCTTTAATAGAGGCATTACGAACATCAACCCCTTCCTTAAAGTAGGCTCTAGCAACCTCTTTAAATGGTAAAAAGCCATGGCGTTCTTCGCCGTAATTAACAAAACAGGCCTCAAGGGATGGCTCAATACGGGTAATAACACCTTTGTAGATATTGCCTTTGCGTTGTTCGCGACCAGCAGCTTCGATATCGATATCGATGAGTTTTTGACCATCAACGATGGCAACTCGCAACTCTTCTTGTTGAGTTGCATTAAATAACATGCGTTTCATAACACTCTCCTATTGGGGAGTGAGTCGTTGCGCGCTACGTTAGGGACAAGTTAAGAGCCGCTCGGTGGATAAGTCCAATAACGGCATTGGAGTGTGGAACATGCAATTCTGAGCGATTTATTGCTCAGCACACCGAATTCAAGGGTAATTAAATCGGTGCCACACTTTACGATCGCCGCAGAGACCTCCTTTAGGTCATCAATGCAGGCGCGCGCCTGAAAACTGTCTACTAATCGCGGGTCGCGGCATACGGCACACTAACCCTGCGCCTCATTAAAACGGGAGAGGGGCAACCCCGGGAGTCTATTAAGGGCGACTCCAAGCTCCACAATTCAAGCCTGACTTCAGGCTGGGATCTGGCCAATAAATTGGCTAGAGCGTTGATTATACGGCACAAGTTGAACGACAATGGGGTATTGTTAAGTCCCTTGTCGACTCCTGTCGAGCTGACAAGAGAGATAAATCATGAAATCCGAACCCGTTTCTAAGCCATTGGCAGTAAAAACAGCTACCGCAGCCGCTGTGCATCTTAAGACCATTGGTCCAGAAGAGGCTGGGCAGCGCCTGGATAATTTCCTGCTGCGTTGGGCTAAAGGGGTTCCGAAAAGTCACATTTATCGCATTATTCGGTCTGGTGAGGTCCGGGTAAATAAAAAGCGTGCCGAGCCAACCACCCGTCTAATTGAGGGCGATGTCGTTAGAGTTCCTCCGGTCAGAATTGCTGAGCCAGCCCAAATTGCTGCAGTCAATCTTGCTCAAACCAAGTCTCGAGCACAAGGATATTTCGAAAAAATGCCGATTTTGTTTGAGGATGAGGCCTTGCTCATTGTCAATAAGCCAGCTGGTTTGGCTGTTCATGGTGGCTCAGGTATTGCACTTGGCGTCATTGAAACTTTACGAATGACTCGCCCAGAATTGAAATTCCTAGAGTTGGTTCATCGTTTGGATCGCGATACCTCAGGCGTTCTTCTCCTAGCAAAGAAGAGAAGCGCATTGGTGGAGTTGCATCGTCAAATTCGGGAAGGGCAGACAGACAAACGCTATTACTTACTGGCTCATGGTGAAATTGTGCAAGGCTCGGCTGTATTGCAGCTCAAATATCCATTACATAAATATTTATTGGCAAATGGTGAGCGCAGGGTGCGGGTTGATCCAGACGGATTGCCAAGCCATACCGCTTTGCGCGTCATTAAAGCAATGAGGCGTGGTGACTTTGCGATTACCTTAGCAGAAGCTCAGCTGAAAACAGGCCGCACCCACCAGATCAGAGTGCACCTACAAAAGCTTGGCCACGCCATTTTGGGCGATGATAAATATGGGCATGAAGAACAAGATAAAGCGATAAAGTCAAAACGCTTGTATCTCCATGCTCACTTAGCCGTCTTTACTCATCCGCGTACTGGTGAAAAGATGCGAATTGAATCCCCGTTGCCCGCAGAATTTACTGCCATGATGAAAAATTTCGAAATAGCGAGTAATGATTAGAGAATCAAAACCTGAACGTCGATATGACTTCATTGTGTGGGATTGGGATGGAACCATCATGGATTCCACGCCAACGATCGTGCAGTGTATCCAGCAATCTTGCCGAGATTTAGGTTTTAAGGAGCCTGATGATTCTCTCGCTAGTTCTGTAATTGGCCTTGGTATTCAAGATTCATTACGAAGAGCAGTTCCTTGGATTGAGCCCATTCATTTTTCTAAATTGACGGAACGTTTTCGATATCACTACTTGGCAAAAGATCACGAGTTGCATTTGTTTCCTGGCGTTCGTGAGTTGTTAAATAGTTTGCGCGATGACGGCTTCCTACTGGGGGTTGCAACTGGCAAGTCTAGAGTGGGACTGGATCGTTCCTTGCAGCATCATCAGATCGGGCACTTGTTTCACGAGACTCGTACAGCAGACGAATCTTTCTCAAAACCCCACCCTGGGATGCTTTTAGAGTTATCAGATGCGCTACAAGTACCAACACGTCGTATGCTGATGATTGGAGATACCACGCACGATCTAGATATGGCCGCCAATGCAGGGGTGGATGCTATCGCCGTTACTTATGGCGCGCATCCTGCTAGCACTCTAAAAGAAGCCCCATCACTTGCACATGTTGATGATGTTTCTGGGCTTACTCGATGGCTTAAAGATAATCTCACTGTCACTAAGGAATAAAAAGACATGGATCAAAATCAATCTGAGAACACAAACCTAAATTGGGAGCGTCAGGCTCTTGAACATTTATTACTGGAGAATCTCAGGGAATCTCGCAAAGCGCGTCGTTGGAAGGCGGTTTTTCGAGTGCTTACTTTGATTGTATTTGTGGGTGCAATTTTCGCAATCTTTGATTTTCAAGTGCCCGGCGGTCGCATGGGTACAGAAAAGCATACTGCGCTTGTCTCTCTTGAGGGTGAGATTTCATCAAGCTCTATGGCAAATGCTTTGGATATCAATTCTTCCTTGAACGCGGCATTTGAGAATGAACATAGCGTTGGCGTAGTGCTACGTATTAATAGCCCCGGTGGCTCACCAGTACAAGCTGGCATGATCAATGATGAAATTATTCGTTTACGCAAACTCTATCCTAGCAAGCCTCTGTATGTTGTGGTTGAGGATATTTGTGCGTCTGGCGGCTACTATGTTGCAGTAGCCGGTGACCAAATTCTGGTTGATAAAGCGAGTCTTGTTGGATCAATCGGCGTCATTATGGAAGGCTTCGGTTTTACAGGATTGATGGAGAAGTTAGGTGTGACCCGTCGCATGATTACTGCCGGATCAAACAAAGGGATGATGGATCCTTTCTCCAAAGAAAATCCGCAGCAAGTGGAAATGATTAAAACCATGATTGATGAAATTCACCAGCAATTTATTGAAGTAGTAAAAGCGGGGCGCGGAGATCGTTTAAAAGAGACGCCAGAGATGTTTTCAGGCCGGATTTGGAACGGAGAGCAAGCGATCAAAATTGGTTTGGCTGATGGTTATGGGACAGTAGAAACAGTTGCGCGAGATGTTTTTAAGGCCCCAGATGTTTTGGATTACACCATGAAAGAAAACTTCGCAGAGAGGGTTGCAAAGCGTTTCGGTGCTGAGGTTGGTGCAGCAGCAGGCAAGGCTTTAATCAAGACGCCTGATCTAAAGTAAAAAATCAATTAAGAAGTTTGTAAAGAAAGCATTTAGGCTAGCAATAGAAATATCGCTGGCCTATTTTGCAAGTGGGCGCAGGTAAGTTCATTCGGATAACGCTTGCGCCAGTCTGCTATTGACAGGGTAGTAATCATCTCTGTTGGTAGGCTCAAATCCATGCCAACGCAGAGCATAGAGTGTGGCGACAAAGTATTGAAGCAAGCCATCAGCATTGCTAAATTGCGATAAGGCGTTTCAATCCAAATTTGAGTTTGCTGAATTTTCCTAGATTCACTTTCTAGTTGCTTGAGTTTTGTGATGCGCTCTTGTACATCGTGCGGAATGTAACCTTGAAAGGCAAAGCGCTGACCATTTAGGCCGCTTGCCATCAGACCCAACAAAATTGAGCTTGGGCCAACCATGGGTTTTACCTTGGCACCAAGCTTATGTGCGGCTAAAACGAGTTCAGCGCCAGGATCAGCCACTCCTGGAACACCAGCTTCGGACATGAGTCCCATATCCTTGCCGGCCACCAATGGTTTGAGTAAATCAATGGGTTTGACTGCATCACCATATTTGGCGTTGCGCGCCACCCCGCGCCACTCACTCATATTCATCTCTTGAATAGAGCACACCAAGGGCTCAATGCTATCGACTGCTTTTAGAAAGGCTCTTGCAGTCTTTGCATCCTCAACACTCCAGTGAGTGAGTTTGGATGTTTGCACAATCGTTTCAGTTGGTAATACCCAAGGTAATTGCTCTGCGCGAGAATCATTACCCAAGGTATTGGGAATTAAGAAGAGGGTGCCTGGCTTAGAGTTCATCGCATTAACTTTTAACTCTATTTTATTTCTTGCTTGGGATAGTAAAGCCGGCTTCCCGAAGCATTCCACTTAATGCAATTAAAGGTAAGCCAATTAAGGCAGTGGGATCATCGCTTTTGATTGCCTCTAGTAATGAGATGCCCAAGCCTTCCGATTTAGCGCTGCCTGCACAGTCATATGGCTCTTCAGTTAGCAGGTAGTTCTCCAAAATATCGTCTGATAATGTTCGAAAGCTAACTTCAGTTGGAATGCTCAAAGTGCTAGCCTGATCTCCATGCATCAAGCAAAGCGCAGTATGAAAAGTGACGGTAGCTCCTCGCATCAATTGGAGTTGCGCTAGAGCGCGCTCAAAATTTCCCGGTTTACCAATCGCTGCCCCATTGAGGTCGGCCACTTGATCAGAGCCAATGACCCATGCATCTGGATGATCTTGGGCAACAGCAGCGGCTTTTGCCTTGGCAAGTCGCAACGCTAAAGTGATCGAATTTTCTCCAGCTAGAGGGGTCTCATCCACCTTGGGGGCTAGGATCTCAAAAGGAATACGCAGGCGCTCTAAGAGTTCTTTGCGGTAGATTGATGTTGATGCCAAGATTAGTTTTTTTACGGAATTGCCCATCTCTTATTGCGCTTTCGCTCTTGCCTTCATTTAGACTGATGTCATGAATCGTAATCAAGTTTTACCTCAAGTTGAACTATCCGCTAATCCAAGTGCATTGCACAAGGTGGATTTTTGTGCCCCTCAGTCCTACGTAGGTAAGGGATTTTTAGCAATTACAGATCTCCCTAGGTTGGCGCAGGAAACCTCTCGGGTCGAGGCAGGAGATGGCTTTGAATGGGGGGTAGAGACGTATTTTGTCGATTCTCCAGGCTCCAATCCCCATCAGATCCTCCAATTGCGCCTTAAGGGTCGTATTCACATGATTTGTCAGCGTTGTTTGCAAGATTGCCCAGTTGACTTATCGCGGGAGTGTCAATTTGTCATGGTCGCCAATGAAGCTCTGGCCGATGCATATCCAATTGAGGATGACGAACTAGAGCCAATCGTTGCCAGTCAGCACTTTGATCTCCTGGGGCTAATTGAAGACGAGATTTTGCTCTCCCTGCCTTTAATTCCAAAGCACTCCGAGGGTGCTTGTAAAGCATATGCCGCCTCCTTTGGAGAGGCTGGAGCAGGGGTTGACGGAATAGAAAAACCTGAAAATCCCTTTAACATATTGAAAAATATGAAGAAAAGTTCGTAAGTGTGGCTTGATTGCATGGCCTATCGGCAAGGTAAATCAACAACAAATCAAGCAGTTAGCGCCTTTTCCATGTTAGAATGTCGGCTTGCTTAGGAGTTCATTATG